>DASXJE010000046.1 GCA_036497565.1 Mycobacteriales bacterium | reverse complement strand
CGGTTCGGAGACCCGCTCGCGCTGCTTGCCCTGCTCGGATGCTTCGCGCTGGCCGGTTACGCCGCGAGCCGGGTGGTGGTGGCCGGTCCGTGGCTGGGTATCGCGGTCTGGTTCGTCGGCGCCGCGATCGGTCATGATCTGGTGCTGTACCCGCTGTACGCGCTCGCCGACACGGCCGCGCAGGGGCGGCGCCGGCGACGGGACCGGCCGCTGCCCGCGGTCGCTGGGGTGCCGTGGATCAACTATCTGCGGGTTCCCGCGGGGTTGTCGCTGTTGCTGCTCGCCGTGTGGTTTCCGCTGATCCTCGGCGTCAGCGCCGGTCCCTATCGAGGCGCGGCCGGACTCGGCACCGGCGTTTACCTGGGTCGGTGGCTGGCGGTGACAGGGGTGGTGTTCCTCGGGTCGGCGGTCCTCTACGCGCTGCGGGTCCGTCGCGCGCCTAGGCTCGGTCCGTGACGACCGAGTGGTCGTCGGCTCGGGTGCTGGTGGTCGACGATGATCCGACGGTGAGCGACGTGCTGACGGCTTTGGGGGATGAGGCCGACCGGGTGCCCCGCCTACCTACCATCGGATGACGCATCATCCGCGTAACGGCGCGGCGGCGAGTTCGATCATCCCGTCGGCGAAGCCGACACCGGCGGTGAACCCCAGCGCGGCGCGGGCGCGGTCGGTGCTGGCGGTGATGTGGCGGACGTCGCCGAGTCGGTATTGGCCGGTGACGACTGGGGTCGGTCCGCCGTGCGCCGCGGCGAGCGCCGCGGCCATCTCTCCGACGGTGTGCGGCATCCCTGATCCGATGTTGTAGACGGTGAGTCCACCGGGTGCTGGGTCCGCGGTCAGCGCGGCGAGGTTGGCGGCTGCGACGTCGCGGACGTGCACGAAGTCGCGCCGCTGTCCGCCGTCTTCGAACACCCGTGGAGGTTCACCACGTTCGAGGGCCGAGCGGAAGATCGACGCAACGCCGGCGTAGGGGGTGTTGCGGGGCATCCGGGGGCCGTAGACGTTGTGGTAACGCAGGGCGGTGGCGCGCCCGCCGGTGGATCTGGCCCAGGCCGCGGCCAGGTTTTCCTGGGCGAGCTTGGTGGCGGCGTAGCCGTTGCGCGGGTCCGGTGGGGTGTCTTCTGGAACGGTCTCGCAGCCCAGCGCGGCGGCGCAGTCCGGGCAGCGTGGCTCGAAGACCCCTGCTGCGAGGTCGCGGTCAGTGCGGGGACCGGCACGCACGACGCCGTGGTCGGGACAGCGGTAACGGCCTTCGCCGTAGACGACCATGGAGCTGGCCAGGAGCAGCCGGTCGACGCCGGCGCGGTGCATGCCGGCGAGGACGACTGCGGTGCCCAGGTCGTTGTGGCCCGCGTATTGGGGAAGGTCTTGCGGGTCGACGCCCAGCCCGACCATCGCCGCCTGGTGGCACACCGCGTCCACGCCGGCCAGGGCGTGGTCCATGGTGGATGGGTCGCGGATGTCGCCGACTGTCAGCGGGTGGGCGAGGTGATCGGGCCGGCCGCCGGCGTGGGCCGGGTGTGCGGCGGGTAGCAGGAGGTCGAGGAGCCGCACGTCGTGCCCGGCCGCCGCGACGGCATCCGCGACGTGGGACCCGATGAATCCCGCCCCGCCGGTAATCAACACTCGCACGGGCGGAGTCTATGGCGCGACCATCCTGTCCTCAGCAGGTCGGGCGTTCGGTACTTGTGTGTGCCGGCTGCTCTGGTTAAGGACGTACGGTTCTGGGAGGCGCTGCACCGCCGAGGTCACCCGGACACCGACGAGGCGGTACGGCCCGACCCGCCGGATCGCCGGGCGCGGATTCTCCAACTGCTCCGCCCCGGCGAGCCCCCCGCCCTAGACTTTTGAGGACTTGAAGCTGCCGGACGGGGCCAGGCGCCATGGACAGTGGAGGCGGAACCGGGCCCGGCGCCGTCCACATCCAATTGCTCGGTGGCTTCGACGTCTCGGCTGGAGGTCGCAACGTCGCGCACAACGCCTGGCGGCTGCGCAAGGCGAAGACGCTCGTGAAGATTCTCGCGCTCGAGCCCGGTCATCGGATGCATCGGGACCGGGTGACCGAGCAGCTGTGGCCCGACCTCGACACCGGCGCGGGGCGCAACAACCTGCACCAGGTGCTGCATGCGGCGCGGCACGCGATGTCGACGATCGGCGTCGCCGGCCCGGCGGTGCTCGGGCTCCGGGACGACGTCGTCGTGCTCGGTCCGGACTGCCCGGTCGACACCGACTTCGAAGAGCTCCAACGTGCAGTGCAGCACGCGCGAGCACCCGGCGCCGCCCAGGATGCGGCGACACTGGCCGGACTCTTCGACCGCTGGGGCGGCGGACTGCTGCCCGAGGACGGCTACGAGGCGTGGGCGCAGGTGCACGTGACGGCGGCCCGCGAGTGGCATCTGAAGGCGGTGCTGGATCTCGTCGACGGCGACCTCGCCACGCGGGATCCGGCGGGTGCGGTCGCGCTGCTCACCCCGGTGGTGGCCGCCAACCCGCTGCACGAGCCGGCCCACCGGGCGCTGATGCGGGCGCTCTCCGATGCGGGTCGCCGGTCGGAGGCACTCGGCGTCTTCGAGGACCTCCGCGAGCTGCTCCGGCGCGACCTTGCCGCCGAACCGGAATGGCAGACGCGCAAGCTCTACCGGGAATTGCTCGCGGGCAGCGCTGACGCCGCCGAACCACAGGTCACGGGCGCGGCCGCGGCCGGCAACCTTCCCGTGCGGGCCACCACGCTCGTCGGTCGCAACCGCGAAGTGAGCGAGATCGACGGGATACTCGCCCGCACCAAGCTGCTCACCCTCACCGGACCGGGTGGCGTCGGCAAGACGGCGCTCGCGGTCGAGGTCGCCCGCCGCCGCACCCAGCACCATCCGGACGGGACGTTCCTCGTCGAGCTGGGCGCCCTGGCCACCGGTGACCTCGTCGTGTCCGAGGTTGCCCGGGCGCTCCGGCTCGAGCTTCCCCCGCACCGGGCCTCGGTGGACTCCCTCGTGTCACAACTGCGCGATCGCAAGTTGCTCGTCGTACTGGACAACTGCGAGCACGTGCTCGACGAATGCGCCCGGATCGTGACGCACGTGCTGCAACGCTGTCCGCGGGTCTCGGTGCTGACGACGAGCCGGGAACCGCTCCGCATCGCCGGCGAGGTCACTTGGCGGACTCCGTCGCTGGCACTGCCGGACCCGGCCCACCTCCCACCGTCGGACGTGCTCGCCGGGATCGCGTCGGTGCAGCTGTTCGTACGACGGGCATCGTCGGCCGCGGGCGACTTCACCCTGACCGACGACAACGCGGCCGCGGTCGCCGAGATCTGCTACCGCCTCGACGGGGTGCCGCTCGCGTTGGAACTCGCGGCGGCGTGCGCCCCGATACTGTCCGCGCGCCAGATCGCCGCGCGGCTCGGCGATGCACTCACCCTTCTCAACCGCGGCGATCGGAGCCGGGTCACCCGGCAGCAGACGCTGGCCGCCACGCTGGCCTGGAGTCACGACCTGCTGACCGAGGACGAGCAGGTGTTGTTCCGGCGACTGTCGGTGTTCGCCGGGTCCTTCAGCCTGGCCGCGGTCGAGGTCGTGTGTGCCAGCGACGTGGACCGGCCCCGGGTGCTGACGGGGTTGAGCCGTCTCGTGGACACCTCACTCGTCCTCGCCGAGCCCGCCGGCGACGACAACCGTTACCGGCTGCTCGAGACGGTCCGGCAGTACGCCGCCGAGCGGCTCGGGGCCGTCGGGGAGAGCGACGAGGTGCGGGCCCGGCATTGCCGCTGGTACGTCGACGATGCCGAGGCCCGCGACCCCGAGCAGGCGGCCGCCGTGCTCGATGTGTCACATGCCGACCGCGACGCGGAGCACGAGAACGTCCGGTCGGCGCTCGACTGGGGGCTGCTCCGGGAACCGGAGATGGCGCTCCGTCTCGCGGTGGCTCTCTGGCGGTCCTGGCTCGCCCGCGGCATGCACGCCGAAGGCTGCGCATGGCTGGAGACGGTGCTCGCCGCGGTGCCCGAACCTTCCCCGCTGCGGACCCGCGCGCTCTACGGCCTCGCCGTGTTCGACGTACGACGGGGGAGCGCACAGCGACTCGAGCAGATTGCCGCCGAAGGGGTCGTGGTCGAACGGCTGCGTAACGACCCGGCCGGGCTGGCCCAGGCGTTGGCGGCGAGTGCGACGCTCGCCTACATCCGGGGCGACTGGACCGAGTGCTGGCAGAGCAGTCTGCAGGCCCGCGACCTGGCCCTGGACTGCGGGGCGGCGGAGATCGCCGTCTCTGCTCTGCACCCGCTCGCCATGGTGTTGCTCGGTCGCGGCGAGCTGCAGTCGGCGCGCAAGGTCTTCGACGAGATCGCCGCCGGCCTTCCGGGGTTGCCCCGGCCGGGCCCGAAGTTCTTCGTGCCGATGATGCTGGGTTTCGCCGTCGAGGGCGCCGCCACCGTGAGCCCGCGACTGCACTTCGAAGAGACGGTCCTGCTCGGGCGCCGGGTCGGCGCGGATCAGGCCGGTGCCTACGTGCAGTGCAACCTGGCCTATCTCGCCCGGCTCGCCGGCGACCTCGAGGAGGCGCGGGCGCTGGTGGAGGACGCCGCCTCGGTCTTCCGTCGCCTCGGCGACCGCGAGGGCGAGGCGCTCGCGGTGAACCATCTCGGTTGCCTGCACCGGGTGCAGGGCGACTTCGCGGCCGCCCGCGGAGCCTTCGAGCAGAGCCTGCAGATCCGGCTCGCCCTCGGGGATCGGCGCGCCACCGGCCTGACACTGGGCAGCCTGGGGGTCCTCACCGCGGCGGAAGGCAACGTCGATCGGGGGATCGGCCTGCTGCAGGAGGCGCTGTCCGGTTTCCGGGACGCCGAAGACGCGCCGGCTCAGGTCGCAATCCGGGTCACGATGGCGAGCGTGTATGCGACCGCCGGGGCGGAGGACCAGGCGTGTCGCTTGCTGCCCGAGGCGCTGCGCGAGTCGCGGCGCATTCCCGGCAACCACCGGGGCACGGCCTGGGGGTTTGCCGTTCTCGCCGATATCTACCGGCGACTCGGGCGGTCGAACGAGGCGATTCAGGCATTGCGGGACGCACAGGAGGAGTTCGGTCACCTCGGTGCGGTCGACGGCGCGGCGCACGTCCGCGTCGTCGTACAGGCGCCGACCGCAAACTGATCGCTAAGCAGATGCAAAGCCAGGGCTCGTAGCGTCGCCGACAACAACCACCGCACCACCTGTGCCGCACGCCGCGGTATAGATCGGGGAGGACGCAATGACGAGCACACGACACACCGACGTCGTCGGGGACGCCACCGTCGGAGAGCTGCGGAACGCTCTGCGCGGCGAGGTCATCCGGCCCAGCGACTCCGGGTACGACCAGGCGAGGGCGGTGTGGAATGCCACCCACGACAAGCACCCCGCGCTGATCATCCGGTGTGCGGGAACCGCGGACGTGATCACGGCCGTGGACTTCGCCCGCAGCCAGGGGCTGATCACGGCGGTGCGCGGCGGCTCCCACAGCATCGCCGGCTTCTCGACCTGCGACGGCGGGGTCGTCATCGACCTGTCACCCATGCGCAGCGTCACCGTCGACGCCGAGCGTGGGCGAGCCGTCGCACAGGGCGGCGCCACCTGGGCCGACTTCGATCACGAGACGCAGGCCTACGGTCTGGCGGTGACCGGTGGACTCGTTTCCACGACCGGCGTCGGCGGATTCACTCTGGGCGGCGGCATCGGCTGGTTGCTGCGCAGTTGCGGGTTGGCTTGCGACAGCCTGGTCGGCGCGGACGTCGTCACCGCCGACGGACAGCTGGTCCACGCCAGCGACGAGGAGAACTCCGACCTGTTCTGGGCCCTGCGCGGCGGCGGCGGCAACTTCGGCGTCGTCACCGCGATGGAGTTCGAGCTGCACAAGGTCGGGCCGACCGTGCTCGGCGGGCTGCTGTTCTTCCCCGGCGACGCGGCCCGCGACGTCGTCCGCGGGTGGCGCGACCTGACCAGGTCGATGCCCGACGAGCTCACCAGTCTCGTCGACCTCACGACCGCGCCGCCGGTGCCCTTCCTTCCCGAGTCGGTGCACGGAAAGCCGATCGTGGCGGTCGGCGCCGTGTACTCCGGCCCGATGGACCGGGCGGAGGACGCCATGGGTCCGCTGCGCACCCTGGCCGACCCGATACTCGACCACGTCGGTCCGGTGCCCTATGAGGCGATGCAGCAGGCACTCGACCCGCTCTGGGGTGCCGGCGCGCAGAACTACTTCACCTCGGCGATGCTCGACGGCCTGCCCGACGCGGCGATCGACGAGCTGCTCGCCGGGTGGCGGTCGAAGCCCACCCCGCAGTCCGAGCTGCACATCCACCACGCCGGTGGTGCCATGGCACGGGTGCCGCAGTCGGCGACGGCGTTCTCCCAGCGCACCTCGCCGTACATCCTCAACGTCATCGCGCGCGCGACCGACGCGACGGGATTCGCGGACCACACCGAGTGGGCGCGACGGACCCGCGAGACGCTGGCCGGGTACGGGCCGGGGTCGATGTACGTGAACTTCACCGGCGAGACCGGCGAGGACAAGGTGCGTGCCTCGTATCCACCGGACACCTACGCGAGGTTGGTCGCGGTCAAGGACCGGTACGACCCGACGAACTTCTTCCGGCTCAATCAGAACATCAGCCCGTCGTCGCGACCGAGCATGAACTGACTAGCCCGCCGTCGCCGCCGGTTCGGCCTGGACCGGCGGCGACGACTCGCTGTTCGGTGCGACGACGAAGTCCTTCTGCCGGATCAGCCCGAACGCCGGCAGGGCGGCGGCGAAAGCCACGATCGCGCCGACGAGCAGGATGACGTTCAGCCCGTGCACGAACCCGACCCGCGTGGAGTTGAGGAGCACCCCGCGCGCGGCGGGCGGGGCCGCGGCGAGCGCGCGCCCGACCTGGCCGCCGCTCACCGCGGTCGCGATCTGCTGGGCATGGTCGGCGAGCGGGGTGCCGGCGAGGGTGTGGGTGACCGAGCTGCGCAGGTGGCTGGTGAAGATGGCGCCCAGACCGGCGACACCGGTGGCGATCCCTACCTGCCGGAACGTCGAGTTGATGCCGGAGGCCATCCCGGCCCGGCTCGGTTCGACCACGCCGACCGCGGTGGACGCGAGCGGGACATTGACCAGGCCGGCGCCGACTCCGGCGACGACCATGCCCGGGAGCAGATGGGTCCACTGCGACGATGCGGTCAGGCCACGCATCATCAGCAGGCCCGCGCCGATCAGCACGAAGCCCGGGCCGATCAGCCAGCGGATGGGTACCCGGGTGGTCAACCGGCCGGCGACGCCGGCGGTCAGGAAGATCGCGCCGGTCAGCGGGAGAAAGCGCAGACCGGTCTGCAGCGCGGACAGACCCAGGGTGTCCTGCAGGTAGAGGACGAGATAGGTGAGCAGGGCGAACAGCGACGCGGAGATCCCCCAGGCCGCGGCCAGCCCGCCGTCGAAGGTCGGCACGCGGAGCAGCTTGAGGTCGAACATCGGCTGGCGTTGCACCAGTTCGACGACGACGAACGCCGTGAGGAAGGCCGCCGCCGCGACAAGCGAGCCGACGACGGTCGTCGAGCTCCAGCCGTCGGCGTTGCTGCGGATCATCCCGAACACCAGGCCGGCAAGGCCGGCGCTGAAGGTCACGAAGCCGAGCCAGTCCGGGCGGTGGGCGTTCGGATCACGGGACTCGTCGATCTTCCACATCGTCACGACGAGCGCGGCGACGCCGATCGGGATGTTGACGAAGAAGATCCACCGCCACGACAACCCGCTGGTGATCGCACCGCCGAGCACCGGCCCGACCGCCACCGCGACACCGGTGACAGCGCCGAACGCGCCGAAGGCGACTCCGCGTTCCCTGCCCCGGAACGCCTGAGCCAAGAGCGCCAGGGACGTCGCGAACATGATCGCCCCGCCGACGCCCTGCAGCCCCCGGGCCAGGGTCAGGAACAGTGAGCTCGTGGCGGTGCCGCACAACAGCGACCCCAGCGTGAAGACGATGACACCGATCGCGAAGACCCGCCGGCGTCCGACGAGGTCCGCGATCGACCCGGCGGTGAGCAGGAAGGCTGCGAGGGTCAGGGCGTAGGCGTCGATCACCCACTGCAGGTCGGACAGCGACGCGTTGAAGGCGCGTTGGATGTCGGGCAGCGCGACGTTCACGATCGTGATGTCGAGCAGCAGCATGAAGACACCGGTGCAAACGGCGACGAGGGTCCACCACTTCCGGTCCACGTCGTCCTCCCTACGGCTAGGTCTCGTGCGATTCGATTCGTGCGATGGCTCAATACTGAATGTAGACTCAGTTTGACCGATGGTTCCTGAGCATGTCAACAGTTAATCGCGGAGGAGGCTGGTCTGCGGCCATGAATCAGCCGTCCGGGAAGCGCCGTGGCCGGCCGTCGGCCGGGATTCGGGAGGCGATCCTGTCTGCGACGCTCGCCCTCGTCGAGGAGGAGGGCCTGCGCCGGCTGACGACGAAGGAAATCGCGGAGCGCGCCGGAGCGTCCGAGGCGAGCGTTTATTACCACTTCAAGGACAAGGTCGGGCTCGTCCAGGCCGTCATCGAGGCGGGTCTGGATCCGCTGCACAAGCTTGACGTCGGCGACTTCGGCCGATTCGACGCCGCGCCCCTCGCCGACGCGCTGCTCGAGGCCTCGGTGGCGTTCGAGACGTTCTTCGGTCAGGTGCTGCCGGTGATGGCGGCGATCCAGTCCGACGCCGAACTCCGGCAGGAGTTCGGCGAGCGGATGGACGCCCAGGGCATGGGTCCGCACCGTGGGGTCGAGCTCCTCGCCGCCTGGCTGGACGAGCAGAAGCGGAGCGGCCGGGTCGCCGCTGCGGTGGATTCCGAGGCGGTGGCTGCGCTGCTGATCGGCGCATCCTTCATGCGCGTGTTCGCGTCGCGTTCCCTGGCCGACAAGGACAAGCTGCCGTCCCGCGAGCAGACGGTCGCCACTCTCGCGACGCTGTTGACACCACGCGACTGATCGCCGGCCGGGCGACGGTTACACGAAGCCGGCGACCTCGTGCGGGTGATAGGGCTTCTCGAGCCGGGCGATCTCGTCGTCGGTGAGCGCGATGTCGACTGCGGCGATGGCGTCCTCGAGGTGCGTCATCTTGGTCGCACCGATGATCGGCGCCGTGATCACCGGGTTGTGCAGCATCCAGGCGAGCGCGATCTGGGCGCGTGAGACGCCGCGGTCGTGGGCGATCTCGGCGACCGCCTCGACGATGATCCGGTCGTCCTCGGAGTACAGCGTCTTGCCGAACTCGTCGGTCTCTGCGCGGGCGGTGCTCTCGTCCCAGTCGCGGGTGAGCTTCCCGCGCGCCAGCGGGCTCCACGGAATTACCCCGACGCCCTGGTCGGCACAGAGCGGGAGCATCTCCCGCTCCTCCTCGCGGTAGAGCAGGTTGTAGTGGTTCTGCATAGTGACGAACCGGGTCCAGCCGTGCCGGTCGGCGAGGTGGAGCGCCTTCGAGAACTGCCAGGCCCACATCGACGAGGCGCCGATGTAGCGGGCCTTGCCGGCCTTGACGACGTCGTGCAGGGCCTCGAGTGTCTCCTCGATCGGCACGGTCGGGTCCCACCGGTGGATCTGGTAGAGGTCGACGTAGTCGACGCCCAGCCGGCTCAGGCTGGCATCGATCTCGGCGAGGATCGCCTTGCGGGACAGGCCTGCGCCGTTCGGCCCGGGGTGCATACGTCCGTGCACCTTCGTGGCCAGCACGATCTCCTCGCGCCGGGCGAAGTCGTGCAGGGCCCGCCCGACGATTTCCTCGCTGGAGCCTGCGGAGTAGACGTTGGCGGTGTCGAAGAAGTTGATCCCGGCCTCGACGGCTCGCTTGATGAACGGCCGGCTGGCCTGCTCGTCCAGCGACCACGGGTGGTTGCCGCGGTCCGGCTCGCCGTAGCTCATGCAGCCCAGGCAGATGCGCGAGACGTCCAGACCGGTCGAGCCCAGCTTCGTGTACTCCATCACGTCACTCCTCGAAGTTCGATGTCCCAACTCTGCACCCGGCGACCGGCGTGCACGCACCCGGCCCCTGTCAGCCGGCACCGTCAGCCGGCACTGTGAGCTGGGCCTGTGAGCTCGTCCTGTGTCAGCCGTCGTCCGGCCGGTCCGTCACCCCGGTGGCGCGGACGGGCACGAACCCGGCGCCGGATCGGTAGTTGGGGGACTGGTGGCGGAAGTAGGCGTTGTAGACCTCGCAGTATTCGCCGCCCCGGCTCATGAGGTCGTTGTGGTCGCCCTGCTCGACGATGCGGCCCTTGCGGAGTACGACGATCCGGTCGGCGTGCTCGATGGTGGAGAGCCGGTGCGCGATCACGATCGAGGTGCGGTCGGCGAGAACGACGTCGAGGCCCTCCTGGATCTGGGCCTCGGTGAGCGGATCGACGCTCGCGGTTGCCTCGTCGAGGATGACGACGGCCGGGTCCTGCACCAGCATCCGGGCCAGGGCGACCAGTTGGCGCTGTCCCATCGACAACGCCCGGCCGTATTCGCCGACCTCGGTCTTCAACCCGTCGGGGAGCGAGTCGAGCCAGTCGCCGCCGCCGACCTTCCAGGCGGCGACCCGGATCTCGTCGTCGGAGGCGTCCGGGCGCGGGTAGCGGATGTTGTCGGCGACGGTGCCGGAGAACAGGAACGGCGACTGCGGCACGGCGCCGAGCTGGCGGCGGTAGTCGGCGAGGTCGAACGACCGGATGTCCCGCCCGTCGAGCAGGATCTGCCCGTCGGAGAACTCGTAGAAGCGGGTGATGAGCTTGCCCAGCGTCGACTTGCCGGCGCCGGTGTGGCCGACCAATGCAACGGTCTCACCGGGGGCGACGGCGAGGTCGAAGTGGTCGAGCACCCGCTCGCCCTTGTTGTAGCTGAACACGACGTCGCGGAATTCGATCGCGCCGCTGAGTCGGGCGACCGGCTGCGAGTCGTGCTGGACGACCTGCGGCTCGGCGTCGATCAGCGCGAAGACCCGCTCGGCCGCGGCGAGCCCCTGCTGGAACTGCGACCAGAACGACGCGATGCTGGTGAGCGGGAACCAGAAGAGCGCCACGCTCTGCAGGAAGAGATACCAGTCGCCGGCCGACAGGCCGCCGGACAGCACCCGGCGCCCGCCGACTTCGACGAGCAGCACCGTCGCGAGCCCGGCCACGAAGAGCAGCAGCGGGAAGATCGAGTTGAAGATGAACCCTTGGCGGAGAGTGACCCGGTAGTTCTGCTCGTTGATCGGCACGAACTCGTCGTAGAGCGTGCCTTCCTGGCGGAAGCTCTTGGCGACCGCGATGCCGCCCATCGTCTCCTGGACGGTGGCGTTGACCCGCGCCAGTGAACGCTGTGACCGGCGGGTGCTCTCGCGGGCCAGCCGCCGGAAGAGCAGAGCCATCGCGACGATGACCGGCGTGATGGCCAAGGTGACGAGCGCCAGCCCGACGTCGCGGGCGAAGAGCAGCGCGGTGATCAGGATGACGAGCAGCACCTGGCTGAGCAGGTTCATCGTCAGCGTGACTACGGTGGCGAAGTCGTCGGTGTCCGATGTCACCCGGCTCACGACCCGGCCGGTCGGCGTCTCGTCGTAGAACGCCAGGTCGCGGCGGAGTACTGCGGCGAAGGCGTCCTCGCGCAGCTTGAGTACGACGTCACCGACGACGCGGGCGCTGTGCACCTGGCGGATGTAGTTGAACACCCAGCCGAGGACGCCCGCGGCGAAGATGGCGATGGTGAGCAGCGCGATGTTGCTCGTCGAGGAATTGTCGACGATCTGATCAAGCCCCCAGCTCGTGATCACCGGGATCGCCGACTGCATCAGCGAGGTGAGCACGATGGTGGCCGCGACGAGCGCCATCGGGCGGGCCTTGGGCCGGAAGTAGCCCAGGATCCGGCCGAACAGCGCGCGGTCGCCGTAGCTGCGGTCGTAGTCCTCGGCGTCGAGGCCCTCCATGATGAAGCCCATCTCAGGCCTCCCCGCCCGTCGTCGTCCGCTGGCCGGCGACGTCGTCGGCCAGCGCGCCACCCGCCGCGACGAACGCCGCCCGGTCGGCGTCGGACCCGGTGACCTCGTCGTAGTGGGCGAAGATGCGGCGGTAGAGCCGGCACCGGACGAGCAGTTCGTCGTGGCTGCCCGTGTCGACCAGCTCGCCGCGGTGCAGGAGCAGCACCTTGTCGGCCCACCGGATCTGGGACAGCCGGTGGGTGATGAGCAACGTCGTGCGTCCCTCGAGCACCCGGTGGATGGCTTGCTGGATCCGGTCCTCGGTCGAGCTGTCGATCGCGCTTGTGGAGTCGTCGAGCATGAGGATGCCGGGATCGGTCAGCAGTGCGCGGGCGATGGCGAGCCGTTGCCGCTGACCGCCGGACAACGTAACGCCGCGTTCGCCGATCACCGTGTCGTAGCCGAGATCGAGCTCCTGGATGAACTCGTCGGCCTGCGCGTCGCGCGCCGCCCGCATCACCGCCTCGCGGTCGACCTGCTGGCCGAGGGAGAAGCCGATGTTTTCGGCGACCGAGCGGGAGAACAGGACGACGTCCTGCTCGATGGTGGAGATCTGCGAGCGCAGCGAGTCGAGGTTCCAGTCCCGGACGTCGACGCCGTCGACAAGGATCCGCCCCGAACCGACGTCGTTGATCCGGTTGACGAGCTGGGTCAGGGTGGTCTTGCCCGAGCCCGTCTCCCCGACGATCGCGACGGTCTGACCCGGCTCCACCCGGAACGAGAGATCGCGCAGCACCGGCCGGTCACCGTGGCCGAAGGTCACGTGGTCGAAGACGATCTCACCGCGGACCTCGCCCCGGTGCCCGGCTTGGTTCTGGTCGAGCTCGGTGCGCTCCTCCATCAGCCGCAGGATGCGGCCGGCGCTGACCACACCGAGCTGGACCAGCGAGAAGCTGAAGCTGGACATGCCCATCGGGAAGCCCAGCATCGACATCAGGCCCAGGTAGGCGACCAGCTGCCCGATCGTGAGCACACCCTGCGAATGCAGGTAGAGGCCGTGCAGCAGCGCGCCGGCCGTCGCGACGGCCAGCAGCAGGGTGGGCAGGTAGCGGGCTTGGATCACGCCCTGCTTGACGAAGAAGTCTCGGTAGCGGCGGGCGTCGCCCGCGAACCGGGCCAGCTCCTGCGGCTCCTGGGCGGTCACCTTGACCACCTCGATGCCCCGGACCGCTTCGTTGAGCCCGGCGTTGAGCCGACCGAACTGCTCCCGCATGTCGACCGACACGGGCCCCAGCTGACGCATGTAGAGCTTGAGCGTGAGCACGAAGCCGATCGCGAGCAGTCCGGGGGCGAGCAGCAGCTGCGGGTCGATGAAGCCGATGAACACCAGCGGGACGATGCCCTGCAGCATCGAGTCGACGACGAGGTCGACGCCGGGCAGGATCATGTAGTTGAGCTGGCGTACGTCGTTGGCCGCCCGGGCCATCAGGTCGCCGACCCGCTGCCGGTTGTGGAAGGTCTGACTCTTGCCCAGCAGGCTCACGTAGAGCTCGTCCCGCGCGGAGCGCTCCATCCGCTGCGCCAGCACCGCGACACAACCGCGGGCGACCAGGTCGGTCGCGCCGCGGAGGAGCACGATGACCAGCAGCACAACGGCGATCGTGGTGAGCCGGCCGGCGCGGTCGCCGGGCCGGAGGACCGCGTCGAATGCCGCGCCGGTCAGGCCCGGGATCGAGGTGTTGAGCGCCACCATGGCCAGCGAGCCGCCGAGGAATCCGACCAGGTAGCCCTTGTGCCGCAGCTGGTGGGACAGGATCCAGCGCACCGGACCGGTCCGGTCGGACCGGAACTGGCGGTCGACGGTGAACTCCGATCCCGCGGTGACCACCGAGGGCTCCTCCCAGGGGACGGCGGCCTCGAACGGTCGTCCGGAGCCGTGGATCGTTCTAACACGGGGCTCCGACAACCTGCGAACGAGTTGTCGCCCCGCGCTAGGGTGCGGGCGTCGTTCCCGGTACCCGCGAGCACCGTTTTGGAGAGCAGCGCATGACACGACAGGTCCGGGCGGCGGTCGTCGACGGCCCCGGCGGCTCGCCCTGCGTCACCGAGGTCGACCTGCCCGCCCCGGGCCCCGACGAGGTCGAGATCGCGATCGCCGCGGTCGGTATCTGTCACACCGACGTCGCGTGGGCGGCGGGTGACCTCGGGGCGGGCTACGACTTCCCGGTCGTCCTCGGCCACGAGGTCAGCGCGGTGGTCCGGGACGTGGGCTCGCAGGTGTCCCGGGTGCGCCCGGGCGACCACGTCGTCCTCTCCCTCACCCACCACTGCGGGCACTGCGCCTTCTGCGAGGCAGGCACCCCGATGCTGTGCGAGCAGCGGACGCGCGCGCGGCCGCGGCTCCGGCGCCACGGCGACCCGCTGGTCCAGGGCTACGGCACCGGCGGGTTCGCCGAGGCCACGGTCGTCGCCGAAAATTCCGTCGTCCGCATTCCGGACACGGTGCCGCTCGCCGGCGCCGCTCTGCTCGGCTGCGCCATCGCGACCGGCATCGGTGCGGTGATGAACATCGCGCGGGTCGAGGTCGGGTCGACCTGCGCCGTCATCGGTCTGGGCGGCATCGGGCTGAGTGCCGTCGCCGGCGCCCGGCTCGCCGGCGCGGCCTCGATCAGCGTCGCCGACCCGCTCGCCGAGCGGCGCGCGGCGGCGACGAGGTTCGGGGCGACCGAGACCTTCGAGGACGCCGAGAGCCTGCTCGCCGGCCGGCCCGGACGTGGGTTCGACTTCACCTTCGAAGCGACCGGTCGGCCCGACGCGATGGCGCAGGCCGTCGCGGCCGCCCGGCCCGGCGGAACGGTGACGGTGATCGGTGCGCCGCGTCACGACGCCCAGTTGACGTTGCCCGCGCTCGACTTCGTCACGAGCCAGAAGCGGCTGCTCGGGTGCCTGACCGGCAACGTCCGCCCCGACATCGACGTCGAGCGGCTGGTACGGCTCGTCGAGGCCGGTCGCCTCGATCTGGAGGCGTTCGTCACCCGCCGGATCCCGCTCGACCGCATCGCCGACGGCTTCGGCCTCGTCGAGCGTGGCGAAGGGATCCGCACCGTCGTCGAGATGTAGCTGTCGCACGCGTCATGGCCGTGACCTCGGCCGGATCTGGGTAAGGAGGCGACATGGAGCCGATCAGACACGAGCCGCCGTACGACGGCGACGCGGACGAGCCGACCGTCGGAATCGACCCGCACCAGCTCAGCGGCGGTTCGCCGGGTGCTGTGGGGGCCGAGCCGCCGACCGGGCCGGAGATACGCGCCGCGCACCTGCCGACGGTCGCGGAGGAGCGGATGGTCGCCCGGTCGGCGGCGCAGACCCGCGCCAACGTCAACCGGCAGATCATCGGCGTCGTCGGCATCATCGCGGGCGCCATCATCTGGGCTCTCGGCAGCCCGGCACCGGGCATCACGGTCATCGTCGCCACCTTCGCGCTCACCATCGCCATGGTGATGGCCGGCCGCTAATGGTTGGGCGCTGAGGGCACTCAGCCCGTGTGTGCCTCCGGGGGCTCGCCGTCCGCTCCGGACGTCGCGGCAGGCGCCGGCGTGGTGACGTCGGCGGTGACGCCGGCCGCGGGCCCTGTAGTCGCGGTGTAGACGTCCTGCGAACTGATCGGCTGGGCGGTGAACGCGCGCTCGCGCCGGGTATTGCGGCTGAAGGCGATGAACCACGACAGCACGGCGCCGACCCGGTTGCGGTATCCGGTGAGGAAGGCGATGTGGATGAACAGCCACGACAGCCAGCCGAACCGCCCGTTGTAGCGCAGCCGGCCCGCGGAGATCACCGCCTTGCCCCGGCAGATGTACGCCGCGGAGCCGAGATCGCGGTAGCGGAACGGCTTCTCCGTCGGGTGCCCACCGAGCCGCCGGTGGATGCGGTGGCCGGCGTAGAGACCGGACTGCATGGCGACCTCGGCGAGCCCGGGGAGTTTGCCGAGGCTCATCACGTCCCCGACCACGGAGATCTCGGGGTGCCCGGGAATGGTGAGATCGGGGTTGACGTGGATACGCCCGGCCCGGTCGCGTTCGGCCCCGGTGGCGTTCGCCAACGCGGCCGCGAAAGCCGGAGCCTCGACGCCGGCGGTCCACAGCACTGTCCCGCTGGTGTACTGCGTCTGCGCGCCCGCCTCGTCCCGCACGGTCAGCCCGCCCCGGCGTACGTCGGTGACGAGGGAGTGCATGTGCAGTTCGACGCCGAGCTCCTCCAGCGCTTTCGCCGCCTTCGCGGACAGCTTGGGCCCGAAGGTCGCGAGCGGCGCGTCGCCGCCGTCGAAGAGCAGCACCCGGGCGTCCTCGGGCGCGAGGTGACGGAACTCCGACCGCAGGGTCCTGGTGGCGAGCTCCCGGATCTGACCCGCGAGCTCCACCCCCGTCGGCCCACCGCCAACCAGGCAGAACGTGAGCCAGCCGCGACGTTCATCCGGATCGGTCGCAGTCTCGGCCATCTCGAATGCGCCGAACACCCGTCGCCGGATCAGCAGCGCGTCGCCCAGCGTCTTCATCCCGGGCGCCCACTGCGCGAACTCGTCATGACCGAAGTAGGACTGCGCGACACCGGCGGCCACGATCAGGTCGTCGTAGGGGAGTTCCAGCCGCTCGCCGCCGACCCGGGCCGCGATCACCCGTCGTCGCGTGGCGTCGACGTCGACGACCTCGGCCAGCATGCAGTCGACGTTGCGGTGACGTTTGAGCACGTCGCGCAGCGGCGCAGCGATCTGTCCTTCGGACAGGATCCCGGTGGCGCACTGGTAGAGCAGCGGCTGGAACAGGTGATGCGCGGCGCGGTCGACCAGGGTGACGTCCACCGGCGTACGGCGCAGCGCGCGGGCGGCGAAGAGCCCGGCGAAGCCTCCGCCGATGATCACTACCCGGTGTCGTTCGGTGCTCTGCTCCATCGTGCTGCTCCGGTGCGTCAGCCCTGGGGGTCGTGCCAGGACTCCCCGTCGGGGAGCAGACGGTCGGCCTCCTCAGGTCCCCAGCTGCCCTTGTCGTAGGGATGGACCCCTACGACGTCGCCGAGCACCGGGTCGACGACCTCCCACGCCGCCTCGACGGTGTCCTGTCGGGCGAACAGCCAACGGTCGCCCGCGAGTGCCGCGCCGATGAGCCGGTCGTAGGGCCGCATGTCCTCGCCCGGCTGCTGGGCGAAGGAGAGGTCGTCCATCTGCGGTTCCCACCCCGCGCCGGGCTTCTTCGCGGCGAGGCGGAGACCGACAGCGGCCTCGGGCCAGATCCGGAACCGCAGCGAGTTGTGGATCGCCGGCGACATGACCCCGAAGAGGTCGTACGGCGGCTGCCGGAACCGGATGCTCACCTCGGTGGCCGTCACCGGCATGCACTTGCCGGCCCGGATCAGGACCGGCACGCCCGCCCAGCGCCAGGAATCGACGGCGAGCCGGACGGCGACGAAGGTCTCGACCGTCGACTTCTTGTCGACGCCGTCGACCTTGCGGTAGCCGGCGTACTGGCCACGGACGGTGGTGTCCGCGGACAGCGGTCCCAGCGCGGCGATGAGACTCGCCTTCGAGGTCCGCCAGGAATCAAGGTTCTGCCCGCTCGGCGGGTCCGCGAGCACTGTCGCCAGCACCTGCAACATGTGGTTCTGTACGACGTCGCGGATCGCCCCGGTCTGGTCGTAGAAGCGCCCGCGGTCGGAGACGTCGAACGCCTCGGCCATGGTGATCTGCACGCTCTGGACGTGGTCGCGGTTGAGCAGCGGTTCGAGCATGGAGTTGGAGAACCGGGTGAAGAGCACGTTGTCCACCGGGTCGAGCCCGAGCCAGTGGTCGACGCGGTAGATCGCGTCCTCGGCGTAGAACTCGTGCATCGTCGTGTTCAGCTTCTGCGCACTGGCCAGATCGGTGCCGAACGGCTTCTCGACCATGACCCGGGCACCGTCGGCCAGCCCGGCATTCGCGATCCCGCGCGCGATCCGGTCGAAGAGGAAGGGCGGCACCTCGAGGTAGAAGAGGGCGCGTTTGCCCTTGCCCACCTCCTTCGCCACGGTTGCGTAGGTGGCGTCGTCGCCGAGGTCACCGTCGATGTAGCGCAGCAGGCCGAGCATCTTGGCCGCGGGCTCGCTCTTGGGGTCGATCGCGTTGTTCTTCAGCGAGGTGGCGGCGTAGTCACGGAACTGGTCGAGACCCCAGCCGCTCTTCGCGACCCCGATCACCGGTACGTCGAGAACACCGCGCTCCACCAGGCCGACGAGGGCCGGGAAGGTCTCTAGCTTCGCCAGGTCCCCGGTCGCTCCGAAGATGACCAGCGCATCCGCTTGATCTGTCGGCATGGATCCCGCCCTCTCGCTGTCGATACGTCGGCCGCACCGCGTCAATAGTGGCTCAGCCGAGCCGTTCGGCGATGTGGTCTCCGACCCGTAGTGCATTGGCGATGGCGGTCAACGACGGGTTCACCGCGCCGATGCTCGGGAAGAAGCTGGTGTCGACGACGTAGAGGTTGTCCACGTCGTGCGCCTTGCAGGTCGGGTCGAGTGCCGAGCTGGCCGGATCGGAGCCGAAGCGCACCGTCCCGGCCTGGTGGGCGGTTGCCCCGATCGGGAGGCCCTTGTGCAGATAGATGCTGTGGTCGACGAGCTTGTGTCTGCGCATCCCGAGGTCGCCGAGCATGCCCTCGAGCTTGTGCCTCAGCCGGTTCACGCCTTCGACGTTATTCTTCGGGTCGACCGCGAGATGTATCCGGCCCTCCTTGTCGAGGGTGACCCGGTTGCCCGGTGCCGGCAGGTCCTCGCCGCACAGCCAGAAATCGACGGCGTGGTGGGCGAGCACCTCGAACGGCATCTCCGGCGACGCGGCGGCGGCCCAGCGCGGCGCGCCGGCCTTGATCTGGTCCGCGTCGGACTTTCCCAGCATCTGGATCCCGCCGAGCGGGTAGTCGAAGTCGTCGGCGCCTGAATACCAGTCGTTCATGGCTAGCGTCTTCTGGAACCGCGTCGGGTTGGGCTCCTTCGACACCGCGATGACGGCGACGTTGTTGTGCCGCATGTAGTGGCGGCCGACCACGTCGGAGCTGTTCGCCAGCCCGCGCGGGTGCTTGTCGTTCGCCGAGCGCAGCAGCAGCGCCGCGGAGTTCACCGCACCGCAGGAGACGACCACGACGTCGGCGGTCAGACGCAGGGTCGACCCGCCGTCCACCCGGACGACGACGGTGGTGACGGTCCGCCCGGACGGGTCGGTCTCCAGCCGGTCGGCGTAGGCGTGGGTGAGCATGCTGACGTTGTCGTGGCGCAGCGCGGGATCGACGCAGATCACCTGCGCGTCGGACTTTGCCTGCACGAGGCAGGGGAAGCCGTCGACCCGGTCGCACCGGATGCAGACGCTGGCGGGCGTCGCGAGGCCGTGGTCGTCCTGCGTGAGGTTGACGCCGATCGGGAGGTGGAAGGGGTGCAGGCCCTTCTTCTGCAGATCGTCGTTGAGCTGCTGGATGCGCGCCTCGTGCTCGACCGGCCCGAAGGCGTACGGCGCGCTGGCCGGCCCCTCGGTCGGGTCCTCGCCGTGCCGCCCGTGGACGAGGTAGAGGTGCTCGGCCTCGGTGTAGTAGGGCTCGAGGTCGTCGTAGGAGATCGGCCACGCGGGGGAGATCCCGCCGTGATGGGTGATGTCGCCGAAGTCCTGCGGACGCAGCCGGAAGAGCGCCGCGCCGTAGAACTTCGTGTTGCCGCCGACGTAGTAGTTCACCTCGGGCGGGAACTCGTTGTCGTCCTCGTCGAGCCAGAACTCCGGGGCCCGGTATTTCGCGTCGACGAAGACCGCCTCCGACTCCCAGTTGTCCCGCTCGCGGGGCAGGTAGTCACCGCGTTCGAGCAGCAGGATGCGTTTGCCGGTGGGTGCCAGCCGGTGCGCCAGGGTCCCTCCGCCCGCACCCGTCCCGATCACGATGACGTCGTAGTGCTGGTCGTCGGCCACGACCCACCGTGTGTCCCCGGCTACCCGACCCGCATCACCCCGAGGGGATGAAGAGAAATTTCATCCTGTTTGCGTGATGCCCGGCCCGCCCCGGCGGACGCACCCTCAGGCCAGGACGATCTGCGCGCCGCCGGAAGGGATGGGAGCTGCAGATGAGTCAGCTCGATCTTGCCCGCGTGCAGTTCGCGATGACCTCCATCTACCACTTCCTTTTTGTACCGGTAACCATTGGTTTGGGGTTCCTCACCGCGCTGCTGCAGACGGCCTGGCACCGTAGCGGACGGCCCGAGTACCTGCGGCTGACCCGGTTTTTCGGCGTCCTGCTGCTGATCAACGTGGCCGTCGCGGTGGTCACCGGCCTGGTGCAGGAGTTCCAGTTCGGCATGGACTGGTCGGTCTATTCGCGCACCGTCGGCGGGGTCTTCGGCGCTCCGCTGGCCATGGAGGGTCTGGCGGCCTTCTTCCTCGAGTCGACCTTCCTCGGGCTGTGGGTGTTCGGCTGGAACAAGCTGGGACGCCGGGTGCACCTGGCCACCATCTGGGCCGTGGCCTTCGGCGCGATGCTGTCCGCGGCCTTCATCCTGGCGGCGAACTCGTGGATGCAGCACCCGGTCGGATACAAGATCAATCCGGCTACCGGCCGCGCGCAGCTCACCGACATCTGGGCGGTCCTGACCAATCCCGTCTTCCTGTGGGGCTACGTCCACGTGCTCCTCGCGTCGCTGGTCACCGCCTCCGTGGTGATGCTCTCCATCTCGGCGTGGCAGCTGCGTCGGGGCGGGGCGCGGGCGGTGTTCCGACCGGCCGCCCGGCTGTCCCTGATGGTGTTGGCGCCGTCGATCATCCTGGCGATGTTCGTCGGCAGCGAGCTCGGCGTCGTCGAGGGCAAGTACCAGCCGATGAAGATCGCCGCCGCCGAAGCGCAGTGGACCACCTGCCAGCCGTGCTCCTTCTCGCTGTTCCAGATCGGCGGCGGCAACGACGACAAGACCCCGACCCAGATCATCGCGATCCCGCACCTGTTGTCGCTGCTGGCGACCAACCACTGGAACGGCAAGGTGCAGGGCCTGACCCCGTTGCAGAACCAGTACCAGCAGAAGTACGGACCGGGCAACTACGTGCCCAACGTTTTCGTCCAGTACTGGTCGATGCGCATCATGGCCTACGCCGCGGGTCTGATCCTCATCCTCGCGGGCTGGGGAGTATGGCTGCTCTACCGCAAGAAACTCGACCGCGGGAAATGGTTCCTGCGCGCCGCCATCTGGTCGGCCGCGCTGCCGTTCATCATGAACACCGCGGGCTGGTTGCTCACCGAGAGCGGCCGACAGCCGTGGATCGTGCAGGGCGTCCAGCTGACCCGCAACGGCGTGTCACCGTCGATTAGCACGGCGACCGTCGCGACGAGCCTGATCGTATTCCTGCTGTTGTACGGGGCTTTGGCCGTCGTCGACATCGTGCTGATGATGCGCTACGCCCGACGGGAGATCGGCCCCGAGCCGGCTGCCGGAGACGAGCCCGAGGTCCGCCTCCCGGCCATGACGTATTGAGGCGGGACGACCGATGACCCTTGTCTCTACCTGGTTCATCATCATCGCCGCGCTCTGGACGGGGTTCTTCGTCCTGGAGGGCTTCGACCTCGGCGTCGGAATGCTGCACGACGTCGTCGGGCACGACGAGACAGGGCGCCGGATGGCGATCAACACGATCGGCCCGCTCTGGGACGGCAACGAGGTCTGGCTGGTCGTCGCGGCGGCGGGGATGTTCTCCGCCTTCCCCGGCTGGTACGCGACCATGTTCTCCGCCTTCTACATGGTCTTCATCCTGCTGTTGGTGGCGCTCATCGTGCGCGGGGTGTCGTTCGAATTCCGCGGCAAGGTCGACACCGACCGGTGGCGGCGTACCTGGGACATTCTGCTCACCGTCGGCAGCCTGCTCGTCCCGCTGCTGGTCGGAATCGGGCTCGGCGGACTGCTTCAGGGCGTGCCCATCGGCAAGAACCAGGAGTTCACCGGATCCCTTGTCGACCTGCTCACGCCGTACGGCGTCTTCGTCGGGGTCACCCTCGTGCTGCTCTGCATCCTGCACGGTGCGAGCTTCCTGGCATTGAAGACCACGGGCGACCTGCGCACCCGGGCAACCCGGCTGGGCGGCCGGATCGCTCCGCTCACCGGCCTCGCCGTACTGGCGTTCGCGATCTGGACGCATGTGGCTTCCGGTCGGGGAGTGCTGCCGAACCTGTTCGAGATCATCGCGGTCCTGGCGGTGATCGGCGCGGCGTGGGCGATCCGCGACGGGCACGAGGGATGGTCGTTCCTCGCGACGACATTCGCGATGGCGACGACGGTGCTGTCGATCTTCGTCGAGCTTTATCCGAACGTCATGGTCTCCAGCACCAGCCCGGCCTTCAACCTCACCGTGCACAACACCGCTTCCGGGTCCTACTCGCTGAAGGTGATGACCGTCATCGCCCTCGTCCTGCTCCCGATCGTGGTGCTCTACCAGGGCTGGACCTACCACGTGTTCCGGCAGCGGCTGCGCACGGAGGACTTCCAGCCGGCGCCGACCGGTCCGCCCGGCCCGGACACGAAGTCCGATGCCGCCGCACCCGACTCGAACGGTGCCCAGCAGGCGCCGCCGGCCGCGACCCGACCACCGACATGACGTGCCGCGCCGACCCGCGGTCGTGCGGATGAGAACGTGGGCGGCGCGGTTCCGGACGCGCCAATATCTCAAGGGCAGCCTGTGGGTGCTGCCACTGCTGGGCGCCATCCTCGGCACGCTGCTGGCGCAGTTGGTCCTGTGGATAGACGAAAACGCTCATCTGCCTGTCGGATGGCACTATTCGGCGACGACGGCCAGTACGGTCCTCGCCTCGATCACCGGGGCGATGGTCGCGCTGCTCGGATTCGTCGTCACCATCGGCGTACTGGTGATCCAGCAGGCGACCGGCACGCTGTCCCCGCGGTTCATGCGGCTGTGGTACCGGGACCGACTGCAGAAGGCGGTGCTGGCGACGTTCACCGGCACGCTCACATTCGCCTTCTCGCTGCTGCGCAAGGTCGAGGAGAACTCCGTTCCCGACCTCGGGGTCTCCCTCGCCGGTGCCGCGGTCGTCGTGAGCATCATCATGCTGCTGATCTATCTCAACCGGTTCACCCACGCCCTTCGCCCGGTCGCGGTGGCCGCGCTGGTGGGGGAGACCGGTCACCAGGTGCTGACCGATTGGTCCGGACTGGTCGCGAGCAGCAAGGTGCGCGGCCTCGACCCGACGGACGCAGCCCCGACGGGTCAGATGCTCGCCGTGACATCGACCCGGCCAGGAGCGATCCAGGCCGTCGACGCCAAAGGCCTGATCGGTGCTGCCGTCCGCCACGACTGCGTCCTGGTCCTGGCCCGCTCAGTCGGAGATTTCGTCCCGCCCGGCACCACACTCATCGAGGTCCCCGCCGCGGCCGTCGGTGGCGTCCTCGATGACGACGAGGTCGAAGAGCTGCGGGGATTCATCGCCCAGGGCGACGAGCGGACCATCGAGCAGGATCCCGCGTTCGCCCTGCGGATCATGGTGGACATCGCGATACGGGCGCTGTCCGCGGCGATCAACGACCCGACGACCGCGGTCCAGGTGCTCGACCACATCGAGACCTTTCTGCAGCGTTTGGGCCGCAGCGATCTGCGCGATCGTTACGTTGTCACTGACGCCCACGGTGTCGTCCGGTTGATCATCCCGGGCCGGGGCTGGGACGACTACCTCCGACTGGGGGTGACCGAGATCCGGGCGTACGGCGCGAACTCCATCCAGGTCTGTCGACGGCTGCGCGCCATGCTCGACGGGCTGCTCGACGTACTTCCCGCCGACCGCCACGCGCCGGTCCGGCTGGAACTGACCCGGCTCGATGCGGCGATCGACCGGTCCTACGCCGACCCGGACGACCGGGCCGCCGCACGCATCCGCGACCGGCAGGGGCTCGGCGCACCCACGACCGAGAACCAGGAGCCACCGGTCCCGGTGGCCGACGGAGGACCGTTCGCGTGACGTCGGACCAGATCTTCCTCGGAGTGGGGCTGATCCTCGTGCTCGCGGTCGGGTCGCAGGTGCTCGCCAGCCGGCTGCGGATTCCGGCGCTCATCGTGCTGCTTCCCGCGGGGTTCATCGCCGGCGCGCTCACCAGCGACGTCAACCCCAATCGCCTGCTGGGATCGGCGTTCCAGCCGCTGGTGTCGCTCGCGGTCGCGCTGATCCTCTACGAGGCGGGCCTCGGGCTCGACCTGCGCAAACTGCACGGACACACCCGCCGGGTGGTCATCCGGCTGATCCTGCTGGGCGTTCCCATCACCTGGATCGTCGTCGCCCTTGTCGCGGATCCGGTGCTCGGAATGTCCAAGCGGGCGGCGGTGATGCTCGGGGCGATTCTCGTCGTCTCCGGTCCCACCGTCGTCGGCCCGATCCTGCGGTTCGTCCGCCCGGGCGAGCGGCTGCAGCGGCTGCTCACCTGGGAGGGCTCCCTGATCGATCCGGTCGGCGCCATCCTCGGGGTGGTGGTGTTCAACGCCATCGTCGCGAGCACCCATCGCGAGCGCGGGGCACAGATCACGCAGTTCTTCCTCAGTTTCGCCGTCGGCCTCGCCGGCGGTTTCCTGGGTGCGGTGGTGCTGTGGCTGTTGCTGCGCAAGCTCCGGCTCGGCGAGGTGCTCGGGGCGACGGCGCAACTCGCCGTGGTGATCGCGGTCGCCGCCGGATGCGACATCATCCGGGACGACTCGGGGCTCATCGCCGCGATCGTCGTCGGGCTGGCGATGGCGAGCACCAAGGCCTACGACGTCCCGGCCCGCCGGCCGTTCGCCGAGACGCTGATCGACCTGACCCTCGGCGTGCTCTTCGTGTCGATCGCGGCGACCGTGACCCCCGCCTCGGTGCGCAACCTCGTGCTGCCGACGCTCGTCCTGGTGGCGGTCCTCGTGCTGGCGACGAGACCGCTCATCGCCCTCCTGTCGAGCCTGGGCACCGACCTCAGCCGCGGTGAACGGGCTTTCGTGGGCTGGATGGCACCGCGCGGGATCGTCGCGGCCGCGACGGCGTCGACGTTCACCGTCGCCTTGACGGCCAAAGGTGTCCCGGGCGCGGGGAAGATCCTGCCGGCCACCTTCCTGGTGATCGTCGCCACCGTCGCGGTGTACGGCCTGACGGCGGCACCGGTCGCGCGACGGCTACGGGTCAGCCGCCCCTCGCAGACCCGGCCGCTGCTGGTCGGCGGCGATCCGTGGGTCATCGACCTCGGGATCGTGCTGCAGTCGGCCGGACTGCCGGTGCTGATGTGGGCGCCGAGGGAGCGGCAACGCGACCGGATCCGGTCCGCGGGACTGGATCTGGCCCCCGGTGAGCTGCTCGCCGCCGCGACCGGACGCGGGGCACAGCTGGCCGGCGTCACCGCCGTCCTGCTGCTGACCGTCGAGGACGACTTCAACGCGCTCGCGTCGACCGTGCTCGAGGGGAACGTCGACGGGTCGGTCTACCGGCTCGCCCCGCCGTTGCGCAGCAATGGTGTCGTGGCGCCGTACATGGGCGGGCAGATCCTCTTCGGCGGCAGGTTGACCGGTGCGACGTTGCTGCAACGACATCGGGGCGGTGCACAGATCTCGCTGTGTGCGGACGACGGGCCGGCGCCGGCGGACCACGACGTGATGTTCGTGATCCGGGCCTCGGGTCGACTGGAACCGGTGACCGGCCGCGGAGTCCCGTCGGCGCAGCCCGGCGACATCACGGTGCTGCTCGGCCCGGCGACGCCGCATCCGGTGCCTCCCCGCCCGCGGCTCTCGGTCTGGGGGATGGCGTGAGACCGCTCGATCCCCGGCTGCTGCGCGAGGCGCGGTCCGCCCGCGGCTACATCGCCGTGGGCACCGGGCTCGGCGTGCTTTCCGCAGTCGCCGTGATCGCCCAGGCGGTGCTGCTGGCCCACCTGATCGCCGCAGCGTTCGTCCACGGTTCCGACCTCGCTGCGCTGCGCGGATCGTTGGTGCTGCTGCTCGCCGTCATCGGTGTACGCGCGTTGCTGGCGTGGGCCCAGGAGGCGGTCGCGAGCCGGTCCGCGGCGCGGGTGAAGCAGCAACTGCGCGCCCGGCTGCTCCGGCACATCCTCGACCTCGGGCCGGGCTGGCTCGCCGGCAACCGCAGCGGCGACCTCACCGCGCTCACCACTCGCGGCATCGACGCCCTCGATCCCTACGTCGCGCGTTACCTGCCGCAGCTGGTGCTGACCTGCATCGTGCCGCCGATGGTGATCGCGGCGATGGGCTTCGCCGACGTGCTGTCCGCCGTGATCGTTCTCGTGACGCTGCCGGTGATCCCGGTGTTCATGGTGCTCGTCGGCTGGACGACCCGGGCCCGCACCGAGCGGCAGTGGTCCGCCCTGCAGCGGCTCTCGCACCACTTCCTCGACGTCCTCGACGGGATGCCGGTGCTCCGCGTCTACGACCGGGGCAAGGCACAGGCGACCGCCGTGCGGAAGGTGACCGATGACTACCGGCGTACGACGTTGTCGGTGCTGCGAGTTTCGTTCCTGTCGTCGTTCGTCCTGGAGCTGGCCGCGACCCTGTCGGTCGCCCTCGTTGCCGTATCGGTCGGGTTGCGGCTGCTCGGTGGTTCGGTCGGGCTGCAGACTGCGCTACTCGTGCTGATCCTGGCTCCCGAGGCGTATCTGCCGCTGCGCCAGATGGGCAGCGGCTATCACGCCGCCGCGGAAGGGGTGACCACCGCGAAGCGGGTCCTCGACGTGCTCGACGAGCCGCTACCGGACCGCGGCGACCTGCGTGCCCCGGTGGTCGCCGAGCTCGGACTGGACGTCACCGACCTGCAGATCCGCTACCCGGACCGGCCACGGGCCGCGCTGGCCGGTGCCACGTTACGGGTCGCGCCGGGGGAGCTGGTCGCGGTGATCGGCCCGTCCGGGGTGGGAAAGTCCAGCCTGCTCGCCGCGGTGCTGGGCTTCACGACCCCCGCCGCCGGCCGGATCCGGGTCGGCGCCGTCGACCTCGCCGAGTGCGACCCGGTGGTGTGGCGGGAACAGATCGGCTGGGTCCCGCAACGCCCGGCGCTGGTCGCGGGAACGGTGGCGGACAACGTCGCCCTCGGCGTACCGGACGCCACCGACGCGGAGGTCGCGGACGCGCTGGCCGCGGCCGCCGCGGACGAGCTGGATCCGGCGCTGCTGCTCGGCGAGGACGGCGCGGGCATCTCCGCCGGGCAGCGGCAACGGGTGGCGCTGGCCCGGGCGTTGCTGCGCAGCGCCCGAGGCGCCGGGCTGCTGCTGCTCGACGAGCCCACCGAGCACCTCGACCTCGCGACCGAGGAACGGATCGTCGACACGCTGCGGCGCATCGCCCACGAACCGTTGCGCCCGCGGTGCGTGCTGGTCGTCGTACATCGCGAGGCGGTGACCCGCGCCGCCGACCGGGTGGTGCGGCTATCCCTTCCCGCGCAGGTGGCGGCCGAGAGCTCGGCCGTGGAAGTGTCGGCATGACGCGCGCCGTCACTCGTCACGGGGATCACGCGGTCGGCCGGATCCTCGATCTGGCGCCGTGGCCGCGCCGTCGGTTCGCCGGCGCCGTCGGTCTCGGAACCCTGGCGCTGGGCAGTGCGGTGGGCCTCATGGCCGTCTCGGCGTGGCTCATCTCCCGCGCCGCGCAGCACCCGCCGGTGCTCGCCCTCGGCATCGCCGTGGTCGCGGTCCGGGGCCTGGCCATCGGGCGGGCCGTGTTCCGCTACTTCGAACGGTTGGTGTCGCACGACGTCGCCTTCCGCCAACTCGGCGATCTGCGGGTGGTGGTCGCCGCCCGGCTGGAGCCCCTCGCTCCCGCCGGCCTGGCGGCGTTCCGCCGGGGCGGCCTGCTCACCCGGCTCGTCGCCGACGTCGACGGCCAGCAGGACCTGCCGCTGCGGGTCGTCGAACCGATCGCGGTGGGCGTGCTGGTCGGGGCGCTGTCGGTGGGCACGGTGGCCTGGCTGCTGCCGCCGGCCGGCCTCGTCCTCGCGGTTGCGGTCGTCGTGGCCGCGACCGTCGTACCGGTCGTCACCGCCGCGGCCGGCCGCCGCTCGGACCGGCTGCTGGCGCCGGCCCGCGACCGGATGTCCACCGTCGTCGTCGAGACGCTGCGCGCGGCACCGGATCTCGTCGCGTGCGGCGCCGACCGGCAATGGCTGGCCCGCGCCGAGGACGCCGACGCCGAGCTCTCCCGGGTCGCCCGCGCCACCGGGCGGGTCGAAGGCATCGGCGCAGGGCTCGCGGCCCTCGTCGGCGGACTCGCCGTCTGGGGCATGGTCGAGGTCGGGATCCCCGCCGTACGGTCCGGGACGCTGCGCGGCGTCGACCTGGCAGTGGTGGTCCTGCTCCCGCTCGCGACCTGGGAGGCGGTGTCGGCGATCGCGCCCGCGTTGTCGGTGTGGTCACGGGTGCGTACGTCGGCCGGGCGGCTGGCCGACGTACTCGACGCGCCGGTGCCGGTCGCTTCGCCGGCGGTGCCGGTGCCGGTCGCGGACGGTCCCGGCCGAATCGCGGTGCGCCGGCTGACTGCGCGGTGGCCGGCCGACCCCGATGCTCCGGATGACGATCGGCCGCGCGGCGTGTCCGGGGTGGATCTCGACCTGGGTCCTGGTCGCCGGGTCGCCGTCGTCGGGCCGACCGGCGCGGGCAAGACCACCCTTGCTGCGGCGCTGCTGCGCTTCGTCGACGTGTCGGGCGGGGACTACGTCCTCGACGGCACGGATGTCCTCGCCGCGTCGGCGGATGACGTGCGGATGCGGATCGGGCACGTCGCAGGCGACGCGCACATCTTCGACTCGACCGTGCGCGAGAACCTGCGCCTGGCACGTCCCGACGCGACGGAGGAGGAACTCTGGGACGCCATGCACCAGGCCCGTCTGACCGAGTGGGTGCGCAGTCTGCCCGAGGGCGTCGACACCTACGTCGGCGAACGCGGCGCACGGATGTCGGGTGGGGAACGCACCCGGCTCGCGCTCGCCCGCGCACTGCTCGCCCGGCGTCCTGTACTGCTGCTCGACGAACCGACCGCGGCGCTCGACCCGGCGACGGCCGAGGCCGTGACCGCGGATCTGCTGGCGGCCGGGCGCGACCGGGCGGTGCTGTTGGTGACCCACCGCCTTGCCGGGCTGGACGGCGTGGACGAGGTGCTCGTACTCGACTCCGGCCGGGTGGTGCAACGCGGGCGGCCCGCGGACCTCGCTCAAACGCCCGGCCCGTACGCCGACCTCCTCGCGCACGACTCCACCGCCGCCGTTGACCCCGTGGACCCGGTGGACAAAACCCACTACTAGTGGGTTGTGGACCACGACACGCCGTACGACACGTCCAAAACCCACTACTAGTGGGTTTTGTCCACGGGGTGGCCGCTCACCGCGGTGACCAAAACGCACTCCTAGTGCGTTGTGGTCCGCGACACGCCGTGCCACACGACCAAAACGCACTAGGAGTGCGTTTTGGTCGGGCCGCGGGGACAGCGGCTGCGGCTAGCCGATCGGTGGGGCGCCGGGGGTCGCCGACGGCTGGCTCATCTGCTGCTGTTGCTCGACCTGCGTGACCTTCGCGTTCTGCTCGGCCTCGGTGTCGTTGCGCTGCGCCCGCTTCTTCCCGACGTGGTACGCCGCTCCGCCGACCGCGGCGGCCCGCAGCAGAGTGCGCCTGCGGCGCAGCATTACCGTCCGCCGCCGTTGGGTGACGGGGTCCCGTCGTCCTCGCCCGGCAGGCTCAGTCCGAGCGCGACCATGATCTCCGGCGCGGCGGCGACGACCTTCGGCAGGCCGATCTGCGGTGCGATCGCGCGCATCACGCCGAGGATGTCCTCCGGCGTCGCGCCGACGGCGAGAGCGTTCGCAACCTGCCACATGTACGACGCCGGTGGCGCGTCGAGCGCGATCAGCGCAGCGATCTTCACGAGGGCGAACGTCCGGGCGTCGAGGCCGGTGCGGTCCTGTTGCGCCTCACGCATCTCGAGCGCCTCGAGTACGGCGACGTCACCGGCGGACAAGCCGAGCAGAATGTCCTCGGTGTCCTTGCTCACGGACGGGGATCCGCCTGCGTCAGCCATCATGAGCTACCTCCGGATTGGTGGTGTCGCCCGAGCCTGCGCGGCCCGGGACGAGCGGGGCATCATCCCGACCGGATGAGCCATTCGGGTGCCCCGCGGGGGCCGGCGGCGCCGGCTCGGGAGCCGGAGCCGGCGTATCCGGGACCGGGTTGAGATGGGCGGACGCCACGTGGGCGACCACCACCGCAAGGATCACCAGCGGCATGGCTGCCACGCCGTCGGAGTAGAGCAACAGCGTGGCCAGTAACACCGACGTGAACGGCAGCCGCAGCATCGACACGCACATCGCGCCGATCCCCATCGCCACTGCCGGGACGAGCGGCAGCCCTGGCAGATGCGACATCAGGATCCCGCCCGCTCCACCGATGAACATCGCCGGGAAGATCGGGCCGCCGCGGAACGTACTCAACGATGCGCCGTAGGCGATGCTCTTGCAGGCGACGAGTAGCGCCAGCGCGCCGGCCGTATAGGCGCTGCTGTGCAGTATCAGCGGACCCAGGTCCGCCTGGCCGGAGAAGAGCACTTCGGAGGAGGGATGGCCGCTCCCTTCGAAGTAGGCGATCGCGAGGCCCGCGACGATCAACCCGACGATCGGTGCGGCGATCAGCAGGCGCCGCTCCACCGGCGTCCGCATCCACAGACCGAGACGATGGATCCCGAGACCGACGATGGCCGCGGCCAGTCCGATGGCGAACGCCCAGCCGAATTCGGCGACGTCGGGCCGGGTGAAGGGCGGCAGGTTGGGGATCGAGAGGGACGTCTTGCCGAGTCCGGTCAATGAGTCCAGCCCGATGAACACCAACGAACCGATCCCGGCCGACAACAGTCCCGGCACCAGTACGAGCGACGCGGTCGCGCCACCGAGCCCGGATGCTTCCATCAGCAGGAACGCGCCGAGCAGTGGCGAACCCAGCAGCGTGCTGATCGCGGCGAAGCTCCCCGCGGCGCCGACCACGGCCACGGCCTGCGCGTTTGCCCCGCGCTTGATCAGCCGGATCGACCAGGCGGCAAGTCCGGCGCCGATGGCGATCAGCGGTGCCTCCGGGCCGAGGACCGCCCCGAAGCCGAGGGTGAGCACCGACGCGAGGATGACGCTCGGCAGCTGGATCGCGGTCGGCGCACCGTGCACCTTGAAGCCGTCCGCGGGCGACGCGCCGCCCTTACCCGGCAGGTAGCGGATCGTCAGCGCGACCAGCAATCCGCCCACCGCGAGCACCGGCGCCGGCCACCAGGTCGGTACGCCGTGGAATCCGACCCCCTTCGGGAGATCGGTGAACAGCCACGTCTGCATGTGGGTGGTCAGCTGCAGGAAGTAGTAGGCGACCACCGAGATCGGTACGCCGAGGACCGCGGCGATCAGCAGCAGTGCCAGGTAGCTGCGGGACCGCAGCAGGGTGAGCGGGTTCTGTACCTGGGGCAGCGAGCCTGCAGAGTCGCTCACCGTGCATCACCCCGCCGTTGCCGGATCGCCGTACCGGAGTACGCCGAAGGCCTGCGCCTGCTCGACCGCGTCGGCGCGTGAACTCACCCCGAGCTTGCGGTAGGCCGAGATCGCCTGCGTCTTGACGGTGTTGCGGGACAGGAAGAGCCGCCGGCCGATCTCCTCGAAGGACAGGTGCGTCGGCAGGTACTGCACCACGCGCAGCTCGGCGGCGGTCAGCGCGGACGGGCCCAGCGCCGTGGTCACCGGCATCCGCTGCACCATGCGCCAGCCGTCGTCCAGCCACTCCTGCAGGACCGGACCGTCGGGCACCTGCGAGACGAGGTTCTGTCCTTCGGAGAGCAGCACCCGCGCGGCGGCCGGGTCGCCCAGCAACAGGTAGGTCCGGGCGAGTACGACGCGGGCCTCCACAGCCAGCCACGGCGCCACCTGGGTGATGACCGCGATCTGGCGTCGGGCGCGGCGTACCTGCGCGCGGGCCTGGTCGAGCTCGCCGCGGTGGGCCAGCATCAGGGCGGAGACGCAGGCCACCGGGCCCATCGAGGCCATGTCCTGCAGTCCGTAACGCTCGACGACCTCCACGCCCCGGGCGGCCAGCTCCTCGGCACCGGTCCACGCGCCCCGGTCCAGTGCCTCCAGCGAGAGCTGGGCGAGGCTCAGCGCGTGCGGTGGTCCGACGTCGAGGGCGGTCGCCAGCTGCTCCGCCTGCTCGAACAGGGCCTGGCCGGCCGCGGGTTCCCCGGACAGCTGTGCCGCGACGCCCTGGTAGAACAGCGCGAGGCTGCGCCAGGGATCCTCCGGAGCCTGCAGTTGCTCGGCGAGCTCGGCGTCCTGGCGCATCCGGTCGATGCCGTCGGCGGCCAGCGTCGCGCGCAGCAACGCGACCGCCGAGGTCAGCGGGCCGGTGTCCTGCGCCGCGTCCGCGTGTTCGTCCGCGCGTTCGGCGGCCGCCAGCCACGGCTCGATGTCCCGTCCGGCCGGTACGGCGCACCAGGCCGCGGCCAGCGCCAGCAGGGGCTGGGCGAGAACCTCGTCGGCGGCGAAGCCGGCCACCCAGGTCTCCAGCGTGGCCCATTCCCCGTGACCGAGTCGCCACGGCACCTGCGACCACACCAGTTCCGCTGCCCTGTTCAGATCGCCGGCCGCATGCGCGTGCGTGATCGCCTCGTCCATGTCCCCGTGCTCGGCCAACCACTCGCTGGCCCGGGCGTGCAGGCCGACCTCGGCCTCGGGCTCGCGCTGGCGCAGTTCGCTGCGGAGCATCCGAGCGAAGAGCCCGTGGTAGCGGAACCGCTTCTGGTGCTGATCCATCGGCGCGAGGAACATGTCCGACTCGGCGAGCTCGCGCAGCGTCGACCCCGACCCGTGCGTCTGCAGTACGGCGTCGCAGAGCTCCGGCGAGACGGTCGCCAGGATGGATGTGCGGGTCAGGAAGGCCTGCTGGTCCGGGGTCGTGCGAGCCAGCAGGTCGTCGCGCAGGTAGTCGGCGAGCAGGGTCTCGTCGCCGAGGAACCGGGCGACCGAGTCCTCGCCGCCGCCGCCGGCCCGGATCGTGAGAGCGGCCAGGTGCAGTCCGGCCGGCCAGCCCTCCGTACGGCGCATCAATGCGACGGCGTCATCGCTGTGCAGGTTGAGTCCCTGGGCGGCGAGCAGGGCCCGGCCCTCGTCCAGAGACAGGGTCAACTCCATCGTCCCGACCTGGCGCACCCGGCCCTGCGCGCGCAACCGCCCCCATGGCAGCCCGGGCCGGCCGCGGGCCGCGAGCACCACCTGTGACCCCGCCGGCAGGTGCCGGAACAGCAGCGTCAGGACGTCCAGGCAGACCGGATCGGTGAGCCGGTGGGCGTCGTCGAGCATGAGCACGAACGGCGGCAGCTGCATCAGCGCGCGACCGAGGCGCGGGAGTGCGGTCGAGAAGACCGCCGTACCCCCGGTCCGCAGTGCGGCGGCGACGGCGGGATCCAGCGGCTGCACCGTCTCGAGCGCAAGCAGGAGGTAGGCGAGAAAGACGCCGGGGTCGTTGTCGGAGTCCTCCAAGCTGACCCAGGCGACCGGCCGCGACTCGCGGTCCGCCCACTGCGTCAGCAGAGTGGTCTTGCCGTAGCCGGACGGGGCGGCCACGAGGATCACCGACTGCTCGGCCGATGCCGTCAACAGGTGGGCCGACGTGCGGCGCAGCACCAGCCCGTCCCGACTCCGTGGCCTGCGTAGCTTGGCCGCGACCGGAACGAACCCCACCGCCGCCGGACGGGACGTTCCACCCGGGCGCAGCGCCACGCCCGGGGCAGCCTCTCCGGTCGGCGGGCGGGCGGACAGGTCGGTCATCGCCAAGCCCCCTCGGCACGGTCGGACCCGCGCCATAACGAGGCTCGCACCCCCGATCGCTCCGTGCAGCGGTTTCCCCGAGGTTCGATGGGTCTTCGTCCGGGCGAAACCGGCCGTTCATCCGCTCCGGATGACGACTCCGACCGCCGCCCGGGTGGAGCGTGATCGCCACCACACGCCCCCGACCATCCCGACGAGGCAGGCCCGTATGTCCACTCTGATCGCCATCGGCTATCCGGACGAAACGACCGCCGCCAGGGCCGCCGACGAGGCGCAGCGGCTCACCAAGGAGCTGATCATCGAACCGGACGCGATCGCGGTCATCCGACGCGACCGGGAAGGCAAGTTCCACGTCGAGACCAACCACCACCCGGTCGCCGGGGGCGCGACGTGGGGGATGTTCTGGGGAGTGCTGTTCGGGTTGCTCTTCTTCGTCCCGGTCTTCGGGATGGCCATCGGCGCCGGATTGGGCGCGCTGATGGGCAAGGTGGAGAAGGTCGGGATCGACAAGGAGTTCCAGGACCAGGTCCGGGACATGCTGCAGCCGGGTACGTCGGCGCTCTTCCTCGTCGTCGAGCACGCCACGCCCGACAAGGCCATCGAGGCGATGAGCAAGTACGGCGGCACCGTGCTGAAATCGTCGCTGTCCAAGAAGGACGAAGCAGAGCTGCAGACGGCCCTGCACGGCGCCAGCGCCGACGCCAACGCCTGATCGGTTTCGACACGCTGTTGGGTGTGGTGCGGCCCACCCGTGCCCACCCACTAATGTCGGAACGCCGATCACCCGGACCGCGCCGGTGTCCCGCCGCGCGGCAGCGGTGCAACCACGACCCGAACGGAGACGGCAGCACCGTTGAGTGTCGGCACGATACTGCGACCTGAACCCGGCCGGCCGCTGCGCGCGTGGCAGCGCGCTGCACTCGAGGCGTACGGCGACGGCGCGCACGAGGACTTCCTGGTGACCGCGACGCCCGGCTCGGGCAAGACGACCTTCGCGCTGACTGCCGCGGCGCGGCTCCTGGCGAGTCGACGGGTGGCGCGGGTCGTCGTCGTCTGCCCGACCGATCATCTGCGCCTGCAGTGGGCGCAGGCTTCGGCCGCCGCGGGCATCGCGCTCGATCCCCATCTGTCCAACGCGACCGGGCCGGTGCGCGCCGACTCGACCGGTTACGTGGCGACCTACGCCCAGGTCGCGGCCAAACCGATGCTGCACCGGCGTCGGGTCGAGGCCCGGCCCAGCCTGGTGATCCTCGACGAGATCCACCACGCCGGCGACGGACTGTCGTGGGGGGACGCCGTACTGGAGGCGTTCGACCCGGCCCGCCAGCGCCTGGCGCTCACCGGGACACCCTTCCGGACCCGGGCCGACGAGCGGATCCCGTTCGTGCGGTACACCGACGACGGAGAGGGCGCGTTGGCGAGCGTCGCCGACTTCAGCTACGGCTACCGCGACGCGCTGGCTGACGGGGTCGTACGCCCGGTCGTCTTCGCGGCCTACACCGGCGTCTCCCGGTGGCGGAACTCCGCCGGCGAGGTGGTGGCCGCGTCCCTCACCGAACCGCTGACCAAGAGCACCGAGGCGGCGGCGTGGCGGACCGCGCTCGACCCGCGCGGGCAGTGGGTGCCGCACGTCGTCGCGGCGATGGACGACCGCATCACCCACCTGCGCGAGGCGGGCATGGAGGACGCCGCGGGGCTGGTCCTGGCGAGCGACCATGAGGACGCGCGCGCGTACGCGCGGATCGTCGAGCAGGTGACCGGCGAACGACCCACGCTGATCCTCAGCGACGATCCGAAGGCCAGCGCGAAGATCGCGGCGTTCACCGAGTCCGCGCAGCGGATCGCGGTCTGCGTGCGGATGATCAGTGAGGGCGTCGACCTGCCCCGGGCTGCCTGCCTGGCGTGGCTGACGTCGTACCGCACTCCGTTGTTCTTCGCGCAGGCCGTCGGCCGGGTGGTGCGGGCGCGTCGCGCGGGGGAGTCCGCGACCGTCTTCCTGCCCGCCGTACGTCCGCTGCTCACCCTGGCCGCGGACATGGAATCCGAGCGCAACCACGTCACGCCCGGGCCCAAGCCGGACAGCGACGACCTGCTCGATCCGGTGCCGGAGAGCGAGGCCGAGCGGGGCGCGCGCGGTGACTGGGAGGCGTTGCACGCCGAGGCGGAGTTCGCGCACGTGCTGCACGCCGGGCAGGCGGTGGTCGGCAGCGCCGAACCGCTCACCGACGACGACGAGGACTTTCTCGGCCTGCCCGGGCTGCTCTCCCCGGAGCAGACCGCCGCGCTGCTCGCCCGCCGCGACCGCGAGTTGCGGGCGCGCACCGTTCCCGGCCCGGCCGGCGGGGAGTCCGACGACACGCCCGACACCTCATGGGAAACCGCCGCCGCACTGCGGCGGGAGGTCAACAGCCTCGTCGCCCAGGTCGCCGCCCGCACCGGGTCGCCGCACGCCGCTGTGCACATGCGGCTGCGCGTCGCCGTACCCGGCCCGCCGTCGGCATCGGCGACGGTAGAGGTGCTCGCCCGCCGCCGCGATCACCTCCTCGCGGAACTCTGACGCCGGGGCCACCTACGGGCGGCGGTTCGCGCACGGCGGCCGACATCGTGCGCCGTACTCGCAGGAATGGCCTCGAGATGCGAGTAGCGCGCACGATGTCGCCGGGGCTCGGCCCCGGAGGTCGACATCGGACGCTGTACTCGCATTTTGCGGCGCTTTTTGCGAGTAGCGCGTCCGATGTCGCCCGGGGTCGCGTACGGCGGCCGACATCGTGCGCCGTACTCGCAGGAATGGCCCCGAGATGCGAGTAGCGGGCACGATGTCGCCGGGGCCGCCGGGGGTCGCATCGGTCGCGTACGGGTCCGCGCCAAGTCTTACGAAGTGCGAAACGACCTCGATTTCGGCCGGCAGCAGGGTGAGTATCCGCCTGAGGAACACCACGATCTCCCATCCGACTGGCGTTCATCTGAGGAGAATCATGAAGAGCAGCGTTCGTCTCGCCGGCGTCGGCGGACTCGCCCTCGCCGCCACCGCAATCTTCGCCGTACCGGCGTCCGCGTCGCCGGCACATCACCCGTCCCCGCATCGGGCGGCCGTGTTCGTCCAGACTGATAACCCGAGCGGCAACGCCGTCGTCGCCTATCGCCGGTCACCCGACGGCAGCCTGCACCGGCGCGGGACCTACGCGACCGGCGGTCTCGGCGGCGTGCTCGCCGGGTCGGTCGTCGACCACCTGGCGTCGCAGGGCTCGCTGACCTACGACCGCGCCCGCGGCCTGCTGTACGCCGTCAACGCCGGAAGCAACACGATCACGTCCTTCACCGTCCGCGGCGACCGTCTCTCCCGGCACCAGGTGACCTCGTCGGGCGGGTCGTTTCCCGTCAGCATCGCCGAACACGGCCACCTCGTCTATGTCCTCAACGCCCGCAACGGAGGCTCGATCCAGGGCTACCTGCGCGTCGGAGACACCCTGCTGCGCATCCCTGCCTGGCACCGCAGCCTCGGGCTCGACCCGACGATGACGCCGGAGTTCACCAGCACGCCCGGCCAGGTCACGTTCACGCCCGACGGCTCCAAGCTCATTGTCACCACCAAGGCGAACGGCAACGCGATCGACGTCTTCGCGCTGCACGGACTCCGCGGCCCGTCAACCACACCGGTCGTCAACGTCGAGCCTGCCGCGGTCCCGTTCGCGTTGACCTTCGACGCCGCGGGTCACCTGGTCGTCACTGAAGCCGGTCCCAACGCGGTGGCCACCTTCCGCCTGCACCGCGACGGCACCCTCAGCGCCATTACCCAGGCGGCGACCGGGCAGGCCGCGACCTGCTGGATCCTGCGCGTCGGCGCGAACTTCTACGCCTCCAACGCCGGGAGCGGCACCGTCTCGGGCTACCAGGACCGCGGCGCCGGTGCGCTCCAGGCGCTCGGTACGACGGCCACCGATCCTGGCACCGTCGACTCCGCCGCGACCGCCGGCGGCCGCTACGTCTACGTGCAGACGGGCGCAAACGGAATCGTGGACGAGTACCGCGTCGGCGACCGCGGGTCTTTGACCCCGCTGGGCTCGGTCACCGTTCCGGACGCCGTCGGAGGCGAAGGGATCGCCGCCTCCTGAACCCCTTGGACCCGGTCATGCGCAAGCGTGACCGGGTCCTCGGGTGTTCCGGCCAAGGAAACGCAGCGCGCTGGACGTCGACCACGGTCACAGGTTCCGGAGCGCTCTCCACGCGGCGATCGAACTGCCGTCCCGGAATCGCCAGTCGCCGCGGGCGCCGGTGTTGTACCAGTACAGGACTGTCGTGAAGGCCGGGTGGGCGACCAGCCACCGCCGATCGGCCCGGAACGTCGCTGCCCGCCGGTGGGACCACCTGTCCGTCTTGGCGTGCACAGGGCTGACCCCCACGCCGTATTCGGCAAAGACCAGCGGCTTGCCGCGATGTCGGACCAGGCGGTACCAGTGTTGGAATGCGGTATCGGCGGCGAGGCCCTTGCCGGACGGCTTCGCCTCGTAGTTGTCGACCGCGTAGAAGTCGACGCGACTGGCCGGTGGCAGGAATCGCCCGGACTGGCCGTGACGACCGCCGGCGTACTGGTAGGACATCGCCGCCATGCCGACGCGGAGCCGCCGGTTGGCTGCCTTCAGTACGTGGTACTGCCGCTCGTACTGGGCGACGAACGCCGCTCCGTTTCCGCCGTAGTCGTTCTCCGGCTCATGGTGAAAGATGATCCGGGTGCCCGGCGGGCATGACCTGGCGAACGCAACGGTTCTGCGGCTCGGTGTCTTGTAAGAGACGAACGCCACGACGCCGCGCGGCACATGAAGCTTCGAATAACGCGAGGGCAGCGCACCGGAGTAAAAGCGCCGCACCGCATGCAGCGGACCGATCCGCGCGTTGGCTGCGCCGAATCGGCCATCGGCCGTATCGGCGCCGGTGAGCAGCGTCCGGTGCACGACCGAACCGGTCGCCCCCTCGGCGGCGGACACCCAGGGGACGGCGCCCAGCACAATCGCGGCACTTCCCCCGATTGCGACGGCAGTGACGATCCGGCGATACCTTCTCATACCCACCGCCTCGGACCTCACCAGCCTGTCGCTTAAAGTAGCGACCTGGCTACCTAGAGTGTACGCCGCTGTGTGGGCGGCGTACGGGCCGGGGGTTCTGCGCCGATCGATGGCGTAGCCGGCGCCTCAGCTGTGCTGCGGTAGGCGGATCATGAATCGGCATCCGTGGTCGACGTTCTCGACCGCGATCTCACCTTGGTGGGCCTCGATGAGGCCTCGGGCGATCGCCAGCCCCAGACCCGCTCCGCCGTCGAGGGCGGTCTGCGGCGACCGCGCCGACTCGCCCCGGAACGCGACGTCGAAGATCCGCGGCAGGTCCCCGGACGGGATACCGCCACAGGCGTCCTGCACCATCAGCCAGGCGCCGTCGGTGTCCGCACCGGCCGCGACCACCACCGTGCCGTCGGTCGGCGTATGCCGGATCGCGTTCGCCAGCAGATTGCGCATCACCCGGGACAGTTCCGCGTCGCTGCCGCGGACCACCGGCCAGGCCGAGCCCTCGGCGCGGATGACGACCCGCTTGGCCTGCGCCGCGGGCAGCGTCGAGGCGACCGCGTCGGACACCAGATCGGCCAGCGACACCACATCCCAGTGCAGCGCGAGCGCACCGGCCTGAATCCGCGACAGCTCGAAAAGGTCGTCGACCATCCCGGCCAACCGGTCGGTCTCGCACCGGATCCGGCGGTGATAATCGGCGACCTGCGCGGGTTCGTCCACCACGCCGTCTTCAAGCGCCTCCGCCATCGCGCGGAGCCCCGCGAGCGGCGTCCGCAGATCGTGCGACACCCACGCGACCAGCTCACGTCGGCTCGCCTCCAGTGCCCGCTCCCGCATCCGGGCCTCCCGCTCCCACACGCTCGCCCGGGCCAGGCGGCGACCTAGGATCAGCGCCGAGCTCAGGCCGACCAGACCCGCGACCGCAACCACCATCAGCACGACACCGAGGTCATGACCGGACAGGAACATCGCCGACGCGGTCCCGACGACCCCGCTGACCACCGACAGCACAGCGACCAGCACCACCACGAACACGTTGGCCGTCACCGACCTGCGCCGCAGCAGCCACAGCGCGACGACACCGATGAGAACAACGGGAAGGGCGCAGCCCACGGCGATCGCCGCGACCGAGAAGCTGTCCGGGATCATGCCGACACCTCGGCGTCGTAGCGGTAGCCGACACCCCACACCGTCACGATCCGGGTCGGCGCCGACGCATCCGGCTCGATCTTCTCCCGCAGCCGGCGGACGTGCACGGTCACCGTCGCGTGATCGCCGAAGGTCCAGCCCCACACCCGTTCGAACAGCTCGGTCCGACTGAATGCCCTCCCGGGGTGGGCAAGCAGAAACGCGAGCAGATCGAACTCACGGGCGGTGACGGTGAGTTCGACTCCGTCGAGCGAGGCGTGGTGAGCAGCGACATCAACGACCAGGCCCCCGTCGCGCAGCACCACCTCGGTCGGCCGCGGCGGCACGGATGTACGACGCAACACCGACTTCACCCGCAGGCTCAGCTCCCGTGGCGAGAACGGCTTGGTCAGGTAGTCATCGGCGCCCACCTCCAGACCGAGCACCCGGTCGGCCTCGTCCCCCAGAGCCGTGAGCATGACGATCGGCACCGGGTGCGCGGCCCGCAACGCCCGGCACACCTCGAGCCCGGACAGGCCGGGCAGCATCAGATCGAGCACCACCAGGTCGGGCGGATCGGCCAGGGCGCGGGCGAGCGCGACCGCTCCGTCGCCGACCACGTCGACGGTCAGATGGTCGCGCTCGAGATATCGGCGTACGACGTCGCTCACTGTCGGATCGTCGTCGACCACCAGCACCCGAGCCGACGACCGCTCGGTCGTCACGGGAAGAGCCTAGGCGCGCGATCGATCCGGCGCCTCATTGACACCGGCGACATCGGCAGTGGTGATCGCGGGCACGGTGGCCCATATACCGCCTAGGGGTATGTAGTAGTCTCCCGACCATGCGGTTCCTGAACGCCATCGGGCACGCCCTCGGCATCGCGGGGTCGATGACGTGGGAGATCCTCTGGGCGCTGATCCTCGGGTTCGCGCTCTCGGCCGTGGTGCAGGCGGTCGTGCACAAGAACGAGATCGTACGGCTGCTGCCCGACGACCGCCCCAGGTCGCTGGCAACCGCGACCGGACTGGGCATCGCGTCGTCGTCGTGTTCTTACGCCGCCGTCGCGCTGGCCCGATCGTTGTTCCGCAAGGGCGCCAACTTCACCGCCGCGATGGCCTTCATGATCGCGAGCACCAACCTCGTCGTCGAGCTCGGAATCATCCTCGCACTCCTCATGGGATGGCAGTTCACCCTGGCCGAGTTCGTCGGCGGCCCGGTCATGATCGTGCTGTTGGCCGTGCTGTTCCGGTTGTTCGTCCACCGCCGCATCGTGGAGGCGGCCCGCAGGCAGGCCGACAAGGGCGTGGCCGGGTCGATGGAAGGCCATGCTGCGATGGACATGTCCGTCGACGCGACCGGCCCGATCTGGCGTCGGCTGCGTACGCCGGCCGGCATCACGAGCACCTCGCACATCTTCGTGATGGAGTGGGCGGCGGTCTACCGCGACATCGTCGTCGGACTGCTGATCGCGGGCGCGTTCGCCGCCTGGGTCCCTGAATCGTGGCTACGCGACGTCTTCCTCAGCAGCGACCCGACGGTCGCCAAGATCTGGGGACCGTTGATCGGACCGCTCGTCGCGGTGATCTCGTTCGTGTGTTCGATCGGCAACGTGCCGCTCGCTGCGGTGCTGTGGAACGGCGGGATCAGTTTCGGCGGTGTCGTGGCGTTCATCTTTGCCGACCTCATCATCATCCCGATCCTGCTGATCTATCGGAAGTACTACGGCACGGCGATGATGCTGCGGATCCTGGCGCTGTTCTACGTGACGATGGCCGCCGCGGGCTACGTCGTCGAGCTGGTCTTCACCCCGCTCGGCCTGATCCCCTCGACCCGTACGGCGAAGGTCGTCGACTCCGGGATCAGCTGGAACTACACGACCTGGCTCAACATCGTGTTCCTGATCCTCGCGGCGGGACTGGTCTGGCGGTTCTGGCGCACCGGCGGCGTCCCGATGCTGCGGATGATGGGTGGGGGTCCGGAGAGTTCGGATTCCAGCGGGCACGCGCACGACGCGCACGATCCGGGGTCGCACACTTAGCGCCGCCGCGCCGTTATCGTGCGGTCGCATGGAGATCACGTCCGCGGTGTCCGACCGGCGGTCGTTCCTCCGCCGGTCGAGCGGGCTGGTCGTCCTCGGCGCACTCGCCGCGGGCTGCCGATCGCAACCGGGTCCGGTCGGCTCGGGTGAGCCGCAACTCACGCAGTGGTACCACGACTACGGCCAACCCGGCGCCGAGCGGGCCGCGAAGCGCTACGCCGCGGCGTTCGGCAAGGCCCGGGTCACGGTGGGGTGGAAGCCCGGCAACTACACCGCCACGCTGGCGGCCGCCCTGCTGGGCCCCGCGCCGCCCGACATCTTCGAAGGTCAGGTGAGCGACGACCTCGTCCGGTCCGGGCAGCTGGTGCCGCTCGACGACCTGCTCGGCGCGGCCCGTCCGGACTTCGCCCCGGCCGACCTCGCGGCCAACACCGTAAACGGCAAGGTTTACGGGATCCCGATGGTCGAGGACATGCAGTTGCTCTACTACCGCAAGAGTCTGCTGCAGCGGGCCGGACTCCCGCCGCCGGCGACCGTCGAGGAGCTGATCGGCGCGGCGAAGGCGCTGACGACGAAGAAGGTGAAGGGTCTGTTCGTCGGCAACGACGGCGGGGTGGGTGCCCTGGGCGGTCCGGTGCTGTGGTCGGCCGGGCTGACCTACACGACGCCGGAGCACCGGATGGGGTTCGACAGCCCGCGGGCCGTGGCGGCGCTGGAGAAACTGCGCCAGCTCTACACGAGCAACAGTTTGCTGTTGGATTCGTCCACCGACTGGTCCGACCCGTCGGCGTTCGTCCACGGGCTCGTCGCCATGCAGTGGACCGGTCTGTCGGCGCTGCCGGCGATCACCCGGGTGTGGGGCGGGGACGTGGCCGTGGCCGCCTTTCCGCCGCTCGACGGGCAGGGCCGGCCGTCCGTCCCGATCACCACCTTCGCGGCGATGGTCGACGCCAAGAGCCCGAACCTGGACGCGGCCAAGTCGTTCGTCCGGTGGCTCTGGGTCGACCGCACCGACTACCAGGCGGAGTTCGCTCTCGACTACGGCCTGCACCTGCCGGCGCGCACGAGCGTGGCGGAGAAGGCGACCGCGCTGGCGAGCGGCCCCACGGCCGAGGCGCTGCAGCTGTCCCGGCACTATGCGATGCCTGTGACGCCGCCGGACTGGACACCGAAGATGAGCGCGGCCTACGCCGACGCGCTGACCAACGTGATCCGCGGCGGCGCCAGGCCGGCGCCGGAGCTGGACAAGGTCAAAGCCACCGTCACGAGCGAGCTCGCCCGGTTGTTCGGATAGCCGAGAGCCCTCAGACGCCGGCGGGCGCCTCGTCCTTCAGCGAGCCCCGGATCTCGTTCCGGAACTCGGGTGAGTCGGTGTGGCCGTGCACGGAGACCGCATGTTCGGCGGCGGCGCGGACGACCTCGTCCTCTGCTCCGCTGATGGTGAGAGTGCAGCCGGACTCGCTCGGCATGTCACGGCAGTCGGCGACCTTACGCATGGTTGTCCTCCCCGGACCTCAATGGGGACGCGGCTAGGCCGGCCGGGTCGACCGGCAGTGCCCATCGTCACGCACCGTGGCGGGCAGCGCCGTCGTTTCGCCGAATCGGGGAGCCGACCGGGTGGATCTGCGCATGGCTGGCGCATCAGGGGTCTCACCAGGCACAATGATCACGGCAACGTCACAGCGTCACCGTGTGTCCCATGGTCGAGGTCGTCGGGGAAGGCGTCCCTCGTCCAACCGGAGGTCACCGTGGCCACACGTGGCGTCGTCTATGTCCACTCGTGCGCGCCCGCTGTTTGCCCGCATGTGGAGTGGGCTATTTCGGCTGTCCTCGACATGCGGGTCACGCTGTCGTGGACCGGGCAGCCCGCCGCGCCCGGCGCACTGCGCGCAGAGTGCGGATGGAGCGGTCGGGCCGGCACCGGTGGCCGCCTCGCCGCGGCGCTGCGGGACTGGCCCATGTTGCGGTTCGAGGTCACCGAGGACGCGAGCCCGGGCTGCGACGGCGAGCGCATCGTGCACGTCCCCGGCCGGGGAACCCACCGGGCGGCGACGAGTGCCAACGGCGACCTGGTGATCGGCGAGCAGCAACTGCGCGCCGCCCGGGCCGGTTGCGTGACCGCCGACGACTTCGCGCATGCGATCGACACCATGCTCGGGGCGTCGTGGGACGCCGAGCTCGAGCCCTACCGGCAGGCCGGCGACGGCGCACCGGTCCGGTGGCTGCACCAGGTCGGCTGAGACTGTCGGCAGATCGCCTACAGCGGGATGTTGCCGTGCGCGCCGCGACCCGCGGGCGCGGCGGCCAGCGCCTCGGCCAGTCGGCGTCGGGTGGTGTCGGGCTGGATGATCTCGTCCACGACCCCGATCTCCAGTGCGCGGTTGACGCCACCGGCGATCTTCTCGTGCTCGGCGGTCAACCGCGCATGCAGCGCCTGCCGTTCGTCGTTCGGTACGGCGGCGAGCTTCTTGCGGTGCAGGATGTTGACGGCGGCGGATGCGCCCATCACGGCGACCTCGGCGGTCGGCCACGCGAGTACGGCGTCCGCGCCGAGCGCACGTGAGTTCATCGCGATGTAGGCGCCGCCGTAGGCCTTGCGCGTGATCAGCGTGACGCGGGGCACCACGGCCTCGGAGAAGGCGTGCAGCAGTTTGGCGCCGCGCCGTACGACGCCGTCCCACTCCTGTCCCACCCCGGGCAGGTAGCCGGGAACGTCGACGAGAACCACCAGGGGTACGCCGAACGCGTCGCACATCCGCACGAACCGCGCGGCCTTCTCCGCCGACGCCGAGTCGAGGCATCCGCCGAGGCGCAGCGGGTTGTTGGCGATGACGCCGACCGTCCGCCCGGCCAGCCGACCCAGCGCCGTCACGACGTTGGGTGCCCAGCGCGGGTGCAACTCCACCAGGCTTGCGTCCGGGTCGAGGATGGCGGCGACCACCGGGTGGACGTCGTAGGCCCGCTGGGGAGCGTCCGGGAGCAGCGCCGAGACATCGACGTCCTCGGTGATGACCGAGGGCGTCAGCCGGCCCGGTACGGAGAGCAGTTGGGTCAGCGCCCGGGCCCGCTCCATCGCCTCCTCGTCGGAGGTGGTGACCACGTGGACCACGCCGCTGCGTCGGCCGTGGGTGTCGGGTCCGCCGAGCCGCTCCATGTCGACCATCTCGCCGGTGACACTGCGGACGACCTCAGGACCGGTCACGAAGACCCGTCCGGCCGGACCCATGATGACGATGTCGGTGAGGGCCGGGCCGTAGGCCGCGCCACCGGCCGCCGGGCCGAGCACGACCGAGATCTGGGGTACCCGGCCGGAGGCCCGCACCATCGCGGCGAACACCTGGCCGACGGCGTCGAGCGCCTCCACGCCCTCGGCCAGCCGCGCGCCGCCGCAGTGCCACAGCCCGATGACCGGCACCCGCTCGCGGACGGCCGTGTCGATTGCGTCGACGACCCGCCGGCAGCCCTCCGAGCCCATCGCGCCGCCCATGACGGTGCCGTCGGTCGCGTAGGCGATCACCGGGCCGCCGTCGACCGTTCCACGGGCGGTGAGCACTCCGCAGCTGTCGTGTTCGGACAGCAGGTCGACCGAGTCGTCGTCGAGGAGCGCGGCGAGCCGCACCTCGGGATCGCGCAGGTCCGGGGCGGGCCCGGCGGCGGCCGGGGCGGACGCGAGTGTGGTCACTGGTTGCTCCCCCTCAGGGTGGGCGATCGATCGGCTCGTCGACATGACATGGCGGCTACGCCCGGCAGAACGCGAGCGCGACGTTGTGCCCGCCGAATCCGAACGAGTCGCTGACTGCCGCGTCGAGTGAGACCTTGCGGGCGGTCATCCGGACCAGATCCAGGTCGATCTCGTCGTCGGGATCGTCGAGGTTGCGGGTCACCGGGATGATCCCGTCGCGGATGGCGAGCACGGTGGCGATCGCCTCGACCGCGCCGGCGGCACCGAGCAGGTGACCCGTCATGGACTTGGTCGAGGTGACCACCGGGTCGTTGCCGAGCGCCGCCCGGATCGCCTGGGCCTCGGCGAGGTCGCCCACGGCCGTCGACGTCGCGTGGGCGTTGACGTGCCCGATGTCGGCGCGGGTCAGGCCGCCGCGTTCGAGCGCCAGCCCGATGGCCCGCGCCGCACCGGACCCGACCGGATCGGGTGCGGTGATGTGGTACGCGTCGGAGGTGATGCCGCCGCCGGCGAGTACGCCGTAGACCTGGGCACCCCGGGCCCGCGCGTGGTCGGCGCGTTCGAGGACCAGGACGCCGGCCCCTTCGCCGAGGACGAAGCCGTCGCGCCCCTTGTCGAAGGGCCGGGACGCGGCCTCCGGGTCGTCGTTGCGGGTGGACAGCGCGCGCATCTGCCCGAAGCCGGCCATCGGCAGCGGATGGATGCAGGCCTCGGTGCCGCCGCTGACCACGACGTCGGCCCGCCCGGCGCGGATCACGTCGACCGCCCAGGCCAGGGCCTCCGCACCGGAGGCGCAGGCGCTGACCGGGGCGTGTACCCCGGCCCGGGCGCCGACATCGAGTCCGACCGCCGCGGCCGGCGAGTTGGGCATGAGCATCGGCACGGTCAACGGCGACACCCGCCGCGGACCGCTGGCCTCGAGCACGTCGTCCTGGCCGAGCAGCGTCAGCGCGCCGCCGATCCCGGTGCCGAGTACGACGGCCAGGCGCTCCGGGTCGACGTTGGAGTCGCCGGCTGAGCCGGCCAGACCGCTGTCGGCCCAGGCCTCCCGGGCGGCGACCAGCGCCAGTTGCTGGCACCGGTCGAGCCGGCGGGCCTCCACCCGGGACAGGGTCTCGGTGGGTTCCACCGCGACCCGGGCCACCAGGCGCGCCGTCAGCTGTTTTGCCCAGTCGTCCTCGAGCGCGGTCACCCCGGAGCGGCCTTCGAGCATGGCCGACCAGGTCGACGACACGTCCCCCCCGAGAGGCGTCGTCGCACCCATTCCGGTCACGTAGATGTCGTGCTCTGCGGTCATGACTTCGGTTCGGCCTCCGTAGCGCGGATGACTTCTCGCTGCGCCGTCGTGTCGGTCATCGCCCGGCCCGTGGTCGCGGGTGTGGTCAGGACTGGTTCTTCTCGATGTAGGCGATCGCGTCACCGACCGTCTTGAGGTTGGACAGCTCGTCGTCGGGGATCTTGACGCCGAACTTCTCCTCGGCGGCGAGAGCGACCTCGACCATCGAGAGCGAGTCCACGTCGAGGTCGTCGACGAAGGACTTCTCGGGGGCCACGTCGGCCGGCTGGACCCCGGCGACCTCTTCCAGGATGTCGGCGAGGCCGGAGCGGATCTCCTCGGTCGTCACGATGTGCTGTCCTTTCATCGGTGGACGGGACGGGCGGTGTGCCCGGCCCGGTGTGTCACGGGCAGGTGATGACCTGCCCGGCGTAGGTGAGCCCTGCGCCGAAGGCGATGAGCAGGGCGTGGTCGCCGGTGCGGATCTCGCCGCGTTCGCGCATGCGAGCCAGGGCCAGCGGTACGGAGGCCGACGAGGTGTTGCCGGTGTCGACGATGTCCCGGGCCACGATGGCGTCGGGGGTGCCGAGTTGCTTGACGATGGCTTCCACGATGCGCAGGTTGGCCTGGTGCGGGACGACGACCGCCAGGTCGGCGGGGGAGATGCCGGCCCGGGCGCAGGCCTCGAGGGCGACAGCGCCCATCTTGGTGGTGGCCCAGCGGAAGACCGCGCGGCCGTCCATCTGGATGTAGCGCTCCTCGTTGGTGCTGATCGCCTCGGCCTGCTCGCCGTCGCTGCCCCAGACCACCGGGCCGATGCCGGGTTCGTCGGCCGGGCCGATCACCGCGGCTCCGGCACCGTCGCCGAAGATGATGCAGGTCGAGCGGTCGGTCCAGTCCAGCCAGGCCGACAGCTTCTCCGCACCGATGAGCAGCACGTGTCGTGCGGACCCGGCCCGGATCGCGTCGCTGGCCATGGACAGGCCGTAGCAGAAGCCGGCGCACGCACCGTTGAGGTCGTAGGCGCCCGGGGTCGGGATCCCCAGCCGGGCGGCGATGCTCGGCGCGGCCGAGGGCAGCGCGGTCGGCATGGTGCAGGTCGCGGTGACCACCAGGTCGATCTTCTCCGGCGCGATCCCGCTGGCGGCCAGCGCCTTGCCCGCGGCGGCCGTCCCCATGTCGACGACGGTCTCGCCGTCGGCGGCGATGTGCCGGGAGCCGACGCCGACCCGGCTGCGAATCCACGCGTCGTTGGTGTCGAGCCGCTTCGCGAGGTCGTCGTTGGTCACCACCTGGGTGGGCCGGTAGTCGCCGATGGCGAGGATCCGCGCTCCCGGTGCTCCGTCGCCTGAATTCACCGGGCGCCGTCCTTTCCTGTGGTCGAGACGTCGAGGGTGGGATCGGGGTAGAGCAGCGCGAGCGGCTCGCCGGCATCGACCAGATCGGCGTCCTGGGCCAGCCATTCGACGAGTACGCCGTCGTAGCTGGCGCTGACGTGCTGTTCGTCGCGCCGGGTGCGGATGACGCCGAGCGGTGAGCCGGCGGGCAGCGCCGTGCCCTCCTCGAGAGCGGTCGGGTGGAACGTGCCGCCGGCCGGCGACACCACCACCCGCCAGTCCGGGGTGTGCACCGCCTGACCGCTGGGCGCGGCCTGCAGGATGAGCCGGCGGGCCGCGGGCAGGTCGTCCGGAGTCTTGAGTGCGACGACCTCGACGCCGGGGAGTTCGCGCTTGGCGAGCCCGGTGAGGGTCCCCGCGGGCGGCAGTTCGATCGCGGCGGTGACATCGAGGTCGCGCAGGGTCGCCTGGCACAGGTCCCATCGGACCGGAGACCGGACCTGGCGGACGAGTCGCTTCATCATCTCGCGACCGCTGGACACCGCGGTGCCGTCGGCGTTGGACAGCAGCATGCGCTCGGGCCCGGCGACCGGGATGCCGTCGGCGACGTCGGCCAGTGCCGCCTCGGCCGGGGCCATGAAGTCGGTGTGGAAGGCGCCGGCGACCGGCAGCGGGACGACGCGGGCGCGGGCCGGCGGGGTCTCCGCGAGCGCGGCCAGACCCTCCAGCGTGCCGGCGGCGACCACCTGACCGGCGCCGTTGCGGTTGGCCGCGACCAGGCCGCACTCCTCGATCCGGGCGATCACCTCGGCCGGGTCGCCGCCCAGCACCGCCGACATGCCGGTGTCGGCGAGCCCGCAGGCCGCCGCCATCTCGCGGCCGCGCAGCGCCGCGAGCGCCGCGGCGCTCTCCGGCGTCAGCACCCCGGCCAGCGCGGCCGCGGTCAGCTCGCCGACGCTGTGCCCGGCGGTGACCGCGACGTCGTCGAGGGAGAGTTCGGCGGCCGCGATCAGGCCGAGCGCGACGATCAGGGGCTGGGTGACTGCGGTGTCGCGGATCTCCTCGGCGGAGGCACTCGTGCCGAGCCGGGCCAGGTCGAGCCCGGTGACCTCGGAGAGCCATTGCACCCGGGCGGGCGCTCCGGGCACCTCCAGCCATGGCGTGAGCATGCCGGGTGCCTGCGACCCCTGGCCCGGGGCAAGTAGTGCGATCACTCCTAAAGCCTCCCGCGTCGACGCGGTCCGCGACGATGCCGACGCGCACGAAGTCCACCCCCGAGAAATTGGAGGTTTCCTCCAAACCCTACTCCGGGCCTGACCGGGCTTCCTGCTCAGCGAGGCGGCCGAGCGCAAGCGCGATCTGGAGGACGAACGCGTGTCTCGGCTCGGCCGGCGGATGGCCGCAGACCTCGGCGATCCGGCGGAGGCGGTAGCGGACAGTGTTGGGATGGACAAAGAGCGCCCGCGCCGTGGCCTCGAGGGCACCGCCGCGGTCGAGGTAGATTGTGGCGGTTTCGAGCAGCGGTCCGCCGGCGGCGGCGAGGGGAGCGTAGACGTCGTCCACCAACTCCTGCTGCGCCGTCCGGTCGCCGCACAGCGCCCGTTCGGGTAGCAGATCGGTGGCCAGGACCGGGCGGGGCGCGGCCGGCCAGGCGCAGGCGGCCCGGACCCCGGACAAGGCGGCGGTCGCCGACCGGCCGGCTACGCCCAGGTCGCGGACGGTAGGGCCGACCACGACCGGCCCGGGGCCGAACTGCGGCAGGAGGGCGGTGATCGTCGGCCGCGCGTCGTCACTGCCTCCGACGGCGACGAGGAGCCGGCCCGCGTGGATTCCGGCCAGGACCGGTCCGCCGCCCGGTCGGGCGGCTCGCTGGATGGCGTCCAGCACCGACTCGGGATCGGCCGCCGGTGCCTCGCCGACCGCGACGGCGACCGCGGTGACCGACGCCCAGCCGAGCGCGGCGGCCCGGCCGGGCAGCGACTCGTCCGGCTCGCCCCGCAGCAGCGCGTCGACGACCAGGGCCTCGAGCCGGGCATCCCAGGCTCCGCGGGTCTCCGCGACACCGGCGTAGACCTGCGCCGCGGCGAAGGCGATCTCCCTGCTGTAGCGGAGGACGGCCTCGCGCAGCGCCGCCTCCTCACCGGGGGCGGCCAGGTTCGCCACCCGCGACTCGACCACCTCGACCGTGATCCGTACCAGTTCCACGGTCTGCTGCAACGAGACCCGGCGGGCCAGATCCGGGGGCGCGGTGTTGAACACGTCACCGATCGGGGACGGCGAGACGTCGGGGTCGCGCAGCCACTCGACGAAGGACGCCACCCCGGCCTGGGCGACCAGCGTGATCCAGGACCGCTGGGCGGGCGGCATCGCCCGGAACCACGCCAGCTGCTCGTCCATCCGCGCCACGCTCTGGGTGGCCAGGGCCCCGGACGCGCGCTCGACCCGGCGCAGTGTCGCGACAAGGGGAGCAGGCACGGGCCGAGCCTGCCACGTCGGCCGGCGACCGGGGTCCGGCCGGCCCGGGCGGATCGAGCACAATCGCGGCATGCCCGGCGCCCGCGATCCCCGCGACGACCTCCGGCGGATCGCCTTCCTGCTCGAGCGGGCGCAGGAGCAGACCTACCGGGTGCGGGCCTTCCGGCGGGCGGCGGCGGCGCTCGACGGGCTCGACCGGTCCGAGGTCGAGGCCAGGGCGCGGGCCGGCACGCTCGCCGAGCTGCCCGGGGTCGGCGACGTGACCGCGCGATGCATCGCGGAGTCGCTCGCCGGGGAGGAGCCGGTCTACCTGCGCCGGCTCGACGCGACGGCGGGTACGTCGGTCGCCGAGGCCGGCGACGCGCTCCGGCGGAGTCTTCGCGGCGACCTGCACACCCACAGCGACTGGTCCGACGGGGGATCTCCGATCGAGGAGATGGCCCGGGCCGCGCAGGCGCTCGGCCACGAATACGCCGCGCTGACCGACCACTCGCCGCGGCTCACGGTCGCCCGAGGACTCACTGCCGACCGGTTGCGGGCGCAGCTCGACGTGGTCGACGAGGTCAACGACCGGCTCGCGCCGTTCCGGCTGCTGACCGGGATCGAGGTCGACATCCTCGACGACGGCCGCCTCGACCAGCAGGGCGACCTGCTCGATCGGCTCGACGTCGTGGTGGCGAGTGTCCACAGTGGACTTCGTATGGAACGGGACGCGATGACGGCGCGGATGGTCGCCGCGGTCGCCAACCGGCACACCGACATACTCGGCCACTGCACCGGGCGGATGGTGACCGGTAAGCGACACCGACCCGAATCGGACTTCGACGCGGAGATCGTCTTCGCGGCGTGCAAGCGGTTCGGTGTGGCGGTCGAGGTCAACTCCCGCCCGGAGCGGCTCGACCCGCCGAAACGGCTGCTCCGGCTCGCCGTCGAGGCGGAGTGCCTGATCTCGATCGACAGCGACGCGCACGCCCCGGGGCAGCTCGACTGGCTTCCCTATGGGTGCGAACGCGCGAGCGCGTGCGGCGTACCGGAGCAGTCGATCGTCAACACCTGGTCGGCCGATCGGCTGCTCGAGTGGAGCCGTTCGAGCGATCACTGACGGTGTGGCACGCGGCGCCCGTCCGCGCCGGTAGTGTCGGCGCCCGTGAGAGCACTGCGTCGTTTCACCGTCCGCCCCACCCTGCCGCCCGAGCTCGCCGTACTGGACGAGCTCGTGATGAATCTGCGGTGGTGCTGGCATACCGAGTCACTCGACCTGCTCGAGTCGGTCGACCCCGAGCTGTGGCGGGACTGCGGGGGCGACCCGGTCCGCCTGCTCGGCGCCGTCTCGGCCGAGCGGCTGGCGGCGCTCGCCCGGGACCGGCGGTTCCGGCGGCGACTCTCCGACGCCGCCGACGACCTCGAGAGCTACCTCACCGGCGACCGCTGGTATCAGACGCTCACCGACGCGCCCCGGTCGATCGCCTACTTCTCGCCGGAGTTCGGGGTCGCCGAGGTGCTGCCGCAGTATTCGGGCGGCCTCGGGATCCTCGCCGGCGACCACCTCAAGGCCGCTTCCGACCTCGGCGTCCCGATCATCGGGGTCGGACTGCTCTACCGGGCCGGCTACTTCGCCCAGTCGCTGTCCCCGGACGGGTGGCAGCTCGAGCAGTACCCGTCGATCGACCCGCACGGCCTCCCGCTGGCGTTGCTGCGCGACCCGGACGGCACGGAGCTGCGGGTCCGGGTGGGGTTGCTCGACGGGCGGTCGGTGGCCGCCCAGGTGTGGAAGGCGCAGGTCGGCCGGGTGCCGCTGCTGCTGCTCGACTCCGACATCGAGGAGAACGACGCCCCGGAGCGTCAGGTCACCGACAAGCTCTACGGCGGCAACGCCGACCACCGGCTCCAGCAGGAGATGCTGCTCGGCATAGGCGGCGTCCGCGCCGTACGCGCCTACTGCGAGATCACCGGGGACCCGCAGCCGGAGGTGTTCCACACCAACGAGGGCCACGCCGGGTTCCTCGGGGTGGAGCGCATCCGCGAGCTCACCGAGGGCAGGGGTCTCTCCTTCGACGACGCCGCGCAGGCGGTGCGGGCCGGCACGGTGTTCACCACCCACACGCCGGTGCCCGCGGGCATCGACCGGTTCACCCGGGACCTGGTGCGGGCCTACTTCGGCGGCGCGAACGAGTCGCCGCAGACACCGACCGAGCGGATCGTGCAGCTGGGCGCGGAGGAGGACCCGGCGCTGTTCAACATGGCCCACATGGGGCTGCGTCTCGCCCAGCGCGCCAACGGGGTCAGCAAGCTGCACGGCCGGGTCAGCCGGGACATGTTCGGGCGGCTGTGGCCGGGCTTCGACACCGACGAGGTGCCGATCAGCTCGGTGACCAACGGCGTACACGCACCGACCTGGACGGGTCGGGAGATGATCGACATCGTCGAGCGGGAGATCGACCCGGCCCGCCTCGCCCAGGGTGACGGGTGGGAGATCGTCGACCGGCTACCGGCCGACACGATCTGGTCGATCCGCCGGATGATGCGGGAACGGCTGATCGAGGAGGTACGCCGGCGGGTGCGTGCGTCCTACCTGCAGCGCGGGATGCCGGCCGCCGAACTCGGCTGGACCGCGCAGGTCTTCGACCCCGACGTACTCACCATCGGCTTCGCCCGCCGGGTCCCGTCGTACAAGCGGCTGACCCTCATGCTGCGTGACCCGGAACGGCTGCGCCGGCTGCTGCTCGACCCGCAGCGCCCCGTGCAGTTGGTGATCGCCGGCAAGTCGCACCCCAACGACGACCCGGGCAAGTCGCTGATCCAGCAGATGGTGCGCTTCGCCGACGACCCGGAGGTGCGCCATCGCATCGTCTTCCTGCCGAACTACGACATGGACATGGCGAAGGTGCTCTACGCCGGGTGCGACGTGTGGCTCAACAACCCGCTGCGGCCGCTCGAGGCGTGCGGGACCTCGGGGATGAAGTCCGCGCTCAACGGCGGGCTGAACCTGTCGATCCGTGACGGCTGGTGGGACGAGATGTACGACGGCGGCAACGGGTGGGTGATCCCGACCGCGGACGGCATCGAAGACGGCGACCGCCGCGACGCACTCGAGGCGGCGGCTCTCTACGACATGGTCGAGAACCAGGTGACGCCGCGGTTCTACGACCGGGACCTGGCCGGCGTGCCCACCCGCTGGGTCGAGATGGTGCGGCACACCCTCAAGTCGCTCGGGCCGAAGGTGCAGGCGACCCGGATGGTGCGCGACTACGTCCGCGAGCTGTATGCGCCGGCGGCGGCGACCTCCGCCCGGCTCGCCGCGGACGACTACGCCGGGGCGAAGGCGTTGGCTGCCTGGCGGACCCGGGTGCTCGACCGGTGGCCGGGTGTCCGGGTGCGGCATGTCGATTCCGGTGGGGCCGGCGACACGCCGGCGCTGGGTGCGAAGCTCGCGCTGCGCGCCGAGGTCGACCTCGCGGGTCTCTCCCCGGACGACGTCGACGTCCAGGCGGTCTACGGCCGGGTCGACGACGTCAACCGGCTGCACGACGTCGCGGTCTCGTCGATGGCGCCGGCCGGAGACGCGGACGGGCACCTGCACTACGGCGTCGAGGTTCCGCTGTCGCGCACCGGTGCGTTCGGCTACACCGTGCGGGTCGTGCCCCGGCACGAGCTGCTGGCCACGCCGGCCGATCTGGGCGTCGTAACCCTGGCCTGAGTCGCGATGGCTCGCCCGCTTGGGCGTGTCCGCCGGCCGACGTAGGACGTTGTACTCGCATCTGGGGCGTGAAAATGCGAGTACAGCGTCCGATGTCGCCGTCACGTCGCCGGCAGTGGGTCGCCGACCGCAGAGACGAGGTGTCAGGGACGGGGGAACGGCGCCCGGCCCGGAACGGCGGTGCGGAACCGCTCGACCGTCCCCTCGTCGGCGACCGTCACGTGCACGGTGCGCCCGTCGCTGCCGCCGAACGCGACGTTGGTGCACAGTTTCCCGCTGACCAGGTCGATCTCCCGGATGACGTCGCCGTCCGGTGAGAGGGCGACGACCGTGCCCTTGCCGTGCCGCGCGACCCACAGCGTGCCCTCCGCGTCGCAGCGCATGCCGTCCAGCCCGTGGTCGGCAAAGCGGTGGATCAACCGCTTGTTGTCGATCGTGCCGTCGGCGGCCAGATCGTAGGCCCACACCGTCCGCTGCACGGTTTCGTTGAGGTAGAGGGTGGCCGCGTCGGGAGACACCTCGATGCCGTTGGTCGTCCCCATGTCGGCCTCGAGCACCGTCGTCGATCCGTCGCGGTCGACCCGCCAGAGCTGCCCGGTGCCGTTCGACCAGTTCGGGTCGCTGGCGAAGATGAGGCCGTCCGGGCGGATGGCCAGGTCGTTGGGCTGGTTCATCAGTGGCTGGTGGGCGTGCACGGTGATCGCGCGGGACTCCGGGTCGATCCGCAGCACGTTGTGCCCGGTGTAGTCGGCGACGTACATCGTGCCGTCCGGGCTGATCACGATGCCGTTGCCGACACTTCCCTCCGGCAGGGTCGCCCACACCGATGCCTCGCCGTCGGCGGTGACGCGCCCGATCGTCCCCTCCTCACCGAAGTTGACGGCGTAGAGAACCCCGTCGGCGTCGCAGGACGGCCCCTCGATACCGGCGGTGAAGCCGTCGCAGTGGACGGTTGCGGTGAACAGGTCGAGGTCGGTGGTCACGGAAATCTCCTTCGGTCGGTCGTCGTCACCGGCGGGCACGCAAGAGCAGCAGACTGTGCGGGATCATCGGCACCGGTACGTCGGGCTGCAGTGTCGTCGGTTCCGGCCGGGAGCCGGTCTCCTCGGCCGTGTCGACCACGACGTCGTAGGCCGACGCCCAGGGCAGTCCGGGCAGTGTGACCCGGGCGGTGTCCGACCCGGTGTGCATGAGCAGCAGGTAGCTGTCGTCGATCACCGTCTCGCCGCGCGGACCGCGTTGCTTGATCCCGTGCCCGTCCAGGTACATGCCGAGCGTCGAGGTCGTCGGCGAGGTCCAGTCGGCGGTGGTCATTTCGGCCCCGTCCGGCCGGAACCAGGCGAGGTCGCGCCGGCCGCCGCCGTCGGCCACCGGGTTGCCGCCGAGAAAACGTCGCTGCCGCAGCACCGGTGACCGGCTCCGTAGCGCGGTCAGCTCAGCGACGAACGCGGCGAGCCGTTGCGCATCGGCATCCGGCGACCAGTCGAGCCAGTTGATCGGCGAGTCGAGGCAGTAGGCGTTGTTGTTGCCGAACTGGGTGTGTCGGAACTCGTCACCCGCCAGCAGCATCGGTACGCCGGTCGACAGCAACACGGTGGCCATCAGGTTGCGGACCTGGCGGCGGCGCAGCCGGTTCACGTCGGGATCGTCTGTCTCGCCCTCGACGCCGGAGTTCCACGAGTGGTTGTCGTCGGTGCCGTCGCGGTTGTTCTCGCCGTTGGCCTCGTTGTGCTTGCGGTCGTAGGTCGTGAGATCGCGCATCGTGAAACCGTCGTGGCAGGTGACGAAGTTCACCGAGGCGAACGGCCGGCGCCCGTCGTCGGCGTAGAGGTCGGAGGAGCCGGTGAGGCGATAGCCCAGATCCGCGACACCGGCGTGGCTCTTGGCCCAGAAATGGCGCACCGTGTCGCGGTACCGGCCGTTCCATTCCGTCCACAGTGGAGGAAACTCGCCGACCTGGTAGCCGCCCTCGCCGACGTCCCACGGCTCGGCGATCAGTTTCACGGTCGAGACCACCGGGTCCTGGTGTACGACGTCGAAGAACGCCGACAGTTTGTCGACGTCGTGCATGGAGCGCGCCAGCGCCGAGGCGAGGTCGAAGCGGAAGCCGTCGACGCCCATCTCGGTGACCCAGTAGCGCAGCGAGTCCATCAGCATCTGCAGCACGTAGGGATGGCGTACGTCGAGGGTGTTGCCGCAGCCGGTGTAGTCGGCGTAGCGGCTCCGGTCGCCCTGCCGGAGCCGGTAGTAGCCGACGTTGTCGATGCCGCGGAAGGACAGCGTCGGACCGGATTCGTCGCCTTCGGCGGTGTGGTTGTAGACGACGTCGAGGATCACCTCGATACCGGCGGCGTGCAGGGTGCGCACCATCTCCCGGAACTCCGCGACCTGCCCGCCGGCCGACCCCGCCGCCGCGTACGCCGAGTGCGGGGCGAAGTACCCGATCGTGTTGTAGCCCCAGTAGTTGGTCAGCCCCCGTGCGCTCACGGCAGGCTCGGTGACGAACTGCTGCACCGGCTGGAGCTCGACGGCCGTCACACCAAGCCCCTTGAGGTGCGCGACGACCGCCGGGTGCGCCAGCCCGGAGAAGGTGCCGCGCTGCTCCTCGGGAACCTCGGGATGGGCCATCGTGAAGCCGCGGACGTGCAGCTCGTAGATGACCGTGTCCTCCCAGGGCACCGCCGGGCGGTTCCAGCTGCCGCGCCGGTCGCGGCGGGACACGACGACGGAACGGGGGACGTAGGGGGCGGAGTCGCGGCTGTCGGCCGGTCCGGTGCGGGGGTCGGTGGCGTAGCCGCGGACCGCGTCGTCGGGCACGAAGCCGCCGTCGATCGCCCGGGCGTAGGGGTCGAGCAGCAGCTTGGCCGGGTTGTAGCGCAGCCCGCGGGACGGGTCGTAGGGGCCGCGGACCCGGTAGCCGTAGCGCTGGCCGGGCCCGATCCGGGGGAGGTAGCCGTGCCAGACGTGGTAGGTCGATTCCTCCAGCTCGATCCTGGTCTCCTCGCCCCCTGGACCGAAGAGGCAGAGGTCGACCCCGGCGGCGCCGGCGCTCCACATCGCGAAGTTGGTGCCCGACCCGTCGTACGTCGCCCCGAGCGGGGTGGGCCGCCCGGGCCATGGAGGGTCGTGCGGAGTCGTCACCGGGGTCAACCTAGCCGTCGCCGCGATCCGGGCGTGCGGTTGGATGGATCTCGTGGACGAGGAGGAGCGGATCGGGGTGCTGGACGACGTCGTCGTGGCGTTCGACCGGGTCGGCGTACGCCGTGGCGACGCGCACCTCGTCCGGGACATCACCTGGACGGTGGAGCTGGACGAGCGGTGGGTGGTGCTCGGCGCGAACGGCGCCGGCAAGACGACCCTGCTCCAGCTCGCGGGTGCCCACCTGCACCCGACGACCGGCACCGTGCACCTGCTCGGTGAGCGGCTCGGCCGGGTCGACGTGTTCGAGTTGCGCCCGCGGATCGGGCTGACCAGCGCCGCGGTCGGGCAGCGGATCCCGCCGGGGGAGCGGGTGAGCGATCTGGTCGTCAGCGCCGGGTACGCCGTATTGGGCCGGTGGCGGGAGGACTACGACCGCGCCGACCACGCCCGGGCCGCCCGGCTGCTAAGTCAGGTCGGCGCCGAGCACCTCGCCGACCGGCTCTTCGGAACCCTGTCGGAGGGCGAGCGCAAGCGGGTGCAGATCGCCCGGGCCCTGATGACCGACCCCGAACTCATGCTGCTGGACGAGCCGGCCGCGGGTCTCGACCTCGGCGGCCGCGAGGACCTGGTCGCCCGGCTGTCCACGCTGGCCGCCGACCCGGACGCGCCCGCCCTGGTGCTGGTCACGCACCACGTCGAGGAGATCCCGCCCGGGTTCACCCATGCCATGCTGATGCGCGACGGCGGCGTGGTCGCCCAAGGGTTGCTCGACGACGTGATCACCGCGGACAACCTGTCCAAGACGTTCGGTTTGCCGCTGGCCCTGGACCGGGTGGACGGACGCTTCTTCGCGCGCGCGTCGTCGCACCCGGCGGCGGAGGGCTCCCCGCAAACCGGCCGGTAGGCTCGCGCCAACCTGGCGGGAGGAGACCCACGGTGCCGCAGTTCGTCACGCTTGAGGTCGAGGACGGGGTCGGCACGATCCGACTGGACCGGCCCCCGATGAACGCGCTCAACATCGTCGTTCAGGAGGAGATCCGGGCCGCCGCGCTCGAGGCCGGCGAGCGCTCCGACGTGCGCGCCGTCGTCGTCTACGGCGGCCCCGACGTCTTCGCCGCGGGCGCTGACATCAAGGAGATGGTCGACATGACCTACTCCGACATGTCCGCGCGGGCGGGGGCCTTGACCAGCGCGTTCGACGCGGTCGCGCGGATCCCGAAGCCGGTCGTCGCCGCCGTCACCGGTTACGCGCTCGGCGGCGGGTGTGAGCTTGCCCTCACCGCCGACTTCCGGGTGTGCGGTGCGGGCGCGAAACTCGGCCAGCCCGAGATCCTGCTCGGGATCATCCCCGGGGCCGGCGGGACGCAGCGCCTCGGCCGGCTCGTCGGGCCGGCCAAGGCCAAGGACATCGTGTTCACCGGCCGCTTCGTCGACGCCGCCGAGGCCGCGTCGATCGGTCTCGCCGACCGGGTGGTGCCCGACGCCGAGGTCTACGACGCCGCGGTCGAGATGGCCCGCCGCTACGCCGCCGGCCCGGCGCAGGCCCTGCGGGCGGCGAAGGCCGCGATCGACGGCGGGCTCGACACCGACCTCGCCTCCGGGCTCCGCCTGGAGAGTTACCTGTTCGCCGGACTGTTCGCCACCGAGGACCGGGCGATCGGGATGCGGTCGTTCGTCGACAACGGCCCCGGCAAGGCCGAGTTCGTGGGTCGCTGATGGCCGCGACGCCCGAGGAGGTCGCGGCGGCGTACGCCGACCCGAAACTTGCCAACGTGCTCTACCACGACTGGGAGGCGCAGAGCTACGACGAGAAGTGGTCGATCTCCTACGACGAGCGGTGCATCGACTACGCCCGCGACCGGTTCACCACGCTCGCCGGCACGGCCGGCTGGCCCTACCCGCAGGTGCTCGAAGTCGGCTGCGGCACCGGGTTTTTCCTGCTCAACCTCAAGCAGGCCGGTGTGGTCGGCGAGGGCCACGTCACCGACATCAGCCCGAAGATGGTCGAGGTCGCCCGGCGCAATGCGCAGTCGCTGGGCTTCGAGGTCGAGGGTCGCGTCGCCGACGCGGAGTCGATCCCCTATCCGGACGAGAGCTTCGACCTCGTCGTCGGCCACGCCGTCCTGCACCACATCCCGGACGTCGAGCGGTCGCTGCGCGAGGTGCTGCGGGTGCTGCGCCCGGGCGGCCGCTTCCTGTTCGCCGGCGAACCCACCCGCTACGGCGACGTGATCGCCCGGCGGCTCTCCCGGCTGACCTGGGCGGCCACCACCCGGGTCACCCGGCTGCCGGCGCTGGCGGCGTGGCGGCGTCCGCAGCAGGAGCTGGACGAGTCGTCCCGGGCCGCCGCGCTCGAAGCGGTCGTCGACCTGCACACCTTCCCGCCGCGGGATCTGCGCCGAATGGCGCTGGCGGCCGGGGCGATCGACGTCGAGGTGGCCACCGAGGAGCTCACCGCGGCGTGGTTCGGATGGCCCGCTCGCACGTTCGAATACGCCGTCGCGCAGGGCCGGCTCGGCCTGCCGTGGGCGTTGTTCTGCTATCGCAGCTGGCAGCGGCTCGCGGGGTTCGACAGCCGGGTTCTCGCCCGAATCGTTCCCCAAGGTCTGTTTTACAATGCTTTGGTAACGGGCATTCGGCCGTAGTCCGACGCGCCCAGAAAGGTGCCTATTGGGCTAGGACGTGCTAACGTCCGCGGTAGTCGTTCGACGTTCCACAATCGTGTGATCACGCTGCGGGACTGCGGCGCGGGATTGACCGCCACTACGGGCGGGCACCGCAGCGACTCGACGTCCGCGAGGTGCGGGCGGCGCATCATCCCCAGGGGAGAGCACGGCATGGCACAAGGCACGGTCAAGTGGTTCAACGCCGAAAAGGGTTTCGGTTTCATCGCGGTTGACGGGGGCGGCGCTGACGTCTTCGTGCACTACTCCGCGATCGCAGCCGACGGCTACCGCAGCCTCGACGAGGGGCAGCGGGTCGAGTTCGACGTCACGCAGGGCCAGAAGGGCCCGCAGGCGGAGAACGTCCGCGGCGCCTGAGCGAGGGCGGACTTCACGCTCAGCAGCACCGGCCCGTCGGGCCGCGACTACGGTCGCGACCCGGCGGGTTCGTCTTTCGGTCGGTTCGGCACCCGGTCCGATCCACGGCAGGCGCGCATTTTCACCTTGGCGTCATTGCGGTGGGTGGTCCGGCACCGGGCGTGGACCGGCTGGTACCTCATCCGCTACTGGCGGTTCTTCTGGCTGAAGGTCCGCCAGCCGCACGTCGTCACCGAGGGAATGGTCTTCCTCGGTAAGCGCGTCGACATCTACGCCCGACGTGGCCACGGTCGGCTCGTTCTCGGTCGGTGGGTGCACGTCGGCGACGGGACCTCAATCCGTTGCCATGAGGGCACATTGCGGATCGGCGAGAAATGCGTCTTCGGCCAGGACGACACGCTGAACTGCTATCTCGATCTCGAGGTCGGTGCGGCGACGCTCGTGGCCGACTACGTCTACGTCTGCGACTTCGACCACCGGTTCAGCGACCTCACGGTCCCCATCAAGGACCAGGGCATCGTGAAGTCACCGGTCCGGATCGGCCCGGACGTGTGGATCGGCACCCGGGTCACGATCCTGCGGGGCAGCCGGGTCGGTCGCGGCTGCGTTCTCGCCGCCCACAGCGTGGTGCGCGGGGCGCTGCCCGACTACAGCGTCGCGGCGGGCGCGCCGGCGCGCCGGGTGCGCAGCCGGATCCCGGCTCCTGCCAGAGAGCGGATCGGGCCACGCCGGGTGGTCGATACCCCCGACCTGCCGCCCGGGGCGACCGCCAGCCGATAGCCTCGGCGACGTGACCGTCCGCCGGCCCGCGCGCGGCACCGATCGGACCGAGGTCGAGGTCATCCTCGACCGGTTCGGCCACGGTGACCGGGATTGGGCGAATGACGCGATCGCCAAGGTCGAGGCCGACGCCAACCGGTCGGCGGACACACACCTCGTCGTCTTCCCGCTGCCCACCGAGTGGGGGATCGACCTCTACCTCAAGGACGAGTCCACCCACCCGACCGGCAGCCTCAAGCACCGGCTGGCCCGCTCCTTGTTCCTGTACTCGCTGTGTAACGGCTGGATCGGCGAGGGGAGCACCGTCGTCGAGGCCTCGAGCGGTTCGACCGCGGTGTCCGAGGCGTACTTCGCCGGAATGCTCGGCCTGCCGTTCATCGCGGTCATGCCGGCCGGCACCAGCCGCGAGAAGATCGACCTGATCGAGTTCCGTGGCGGGCGCTGCCATCTGGTCGACGATCCGACGACGGTCTACGCCGAGTCGCGGCGGCTCGCCGCCGAGACCGGCGGGCATTTCATGGACCAGTTCACCTTCGCCGAACGAGCCACCGACTGGCGGGGCAACAACAACATCGCCGAATCCATCTACGAGCAGATGGCCGCGGAGCGACATCCGATCCCGGACTGGATCGTCGTGGGCGCCGGCACCGGGGGCACCAGCGCCACGATCGGCCGTTACCTGCGCTACCGCCGGTATGCCAGCAGGCTGTGCGTGGTCGATCCCGAGCACTCGGCGTTCTTCGACGGCTGGTCGCACGACGACGCCGGCTGGACCGTGGTGGGCAGCTCGCGGATCGAGGGGATCGGCCGGCCGCGGATCGAATCCAGCTTCGTCGGCCAGGTACTCGACCGGATGGTCCACGTGCCCGACGCCGCGTCGTTCGCGGCGATGCGGCACCTCGCCGCGGTGACCGGTGCCCACGCCGGCGGCTCGACCGGAACCAACCTGTGGGGCGCGTTGCGGCTGGTCGGCGAGATGCGCGCCGCCGGTCGCACGGGCAGCATCGTCACCTTGATCTGCGACGGCGGCGAGCGTTACGCCCACACCTACTACTCCGATGCCTGGCTCGCCGAACAGGGCATCGACATCGCGCCGTACGCCGAGGCGCTCGACAGCTTCCGGGCCACCGGGAGTTGGCCTTCGCTCCCGCATTGACGCGTTCATCGCGGCTACTCTCGACGGCCGGAAAATGCCGCTCACAGCGCGCCGAAATTCGTCGGATGAATTCGTCGCTATCTTCTGGTGCTGGTCTTCGCGCAGACGCGGGGCTACCTTGTCCAGGGTGTTGCACAGCTCCGCATAAGGGTCTAAGCCTTTGTCATTGGTCGGTTCGGAACGAGCCTGGGGAGTGGGACATGGCTGGAGACGTAGCCCGTCGCAGTGTGTTGCGGGGAGCCGCCGCGTTGGGTGTGGGAACCGTTGCGGCATCGGTGATCGGAGGCGGCACCGCGTCCGCTGCAGGCTCGTCTGCAGCAATGGCGGCCGGTAAAGCCAAGGGCCTGTGGATAAAGAAAGAGCCTTTCGGCACGACGGGTGGCAACGAAGACGTCGACCGCTACTCGTTCGGCAACGGGCGCGGCTTCGAGGTGCAGATGATCACCTTCGGCGCCACCGTCCAGAAGATCTGGGCGCCGGACAGCAGGGGCAGGCGCGCCGACGTCGTCCTCGGCTTCAAGACTCTCGAGGAGTACGAAGTCGTGCCGGGCCGGCCGTATTTCGGCGCGACGATCGGCCGCTACGGCAACCGCATCAAGGACGGCACGTTCACCCTCGACGGAACCACTTACCACCTGCCGATCAACAATCCGCCCAACTCGCTGCACGGCGGCACGACCGGGTTCGACCAGCGGGTCTGGAACGCCACCGAGGTCTGGACTGGAAACAGCGTCGGCGTCAGGTTCGTCTATGTCAGCCCGGACGGGGAAGAGGGCTACCCGGGAACTCTCACGACGGTCGTCACCTACACGGTCAACCCGCGTAACGAGTTGACCATCCACTACTCGGCGACCACCGACGCGCCCACAGTTCTCAACCTCACCAATCACGCCTACTCCAATCTCCGCGGCGAGGGGACCGGCGAGATCTACGACCACGTCGTACGGATCAATGCCGACCGCTACACCCCGATCGATGCGACGTCGATTCCGCTCGGGCCGCTCGACAAGGTATTCGGGACGCCGTTCGACTTCACCAAACCGCGCACGATCGGGTCGGGAATCCACGACGCGGTGGAACAGATCCTCTTCGCCCAGGGATATGACCACAACTGGGTCCTCAACAAGGGCCACGGGCACGGGCTGACGCTCTGCGCGCGGGCCTTCGACCCGGGCAGTGGGCGGGTTCTCACCTGCCACACCGACCAGCCCGGCGTGCAGTTCTACACCAGCAACTTCCTCAACGGCACGCTGGTCGGCCCGAGCGACAAGACCTACCGGCAGGGCGACGGGTTCACGCTCGAGACGCAGCACTACCCGGACTCGCCGAACGAGCCGACGTATCCGAGCACGGTTCTCCGGCCCGGCGAAGTGTTCGACTCGACCACCAAGTTCGGGTTCTCGGCCGTCTGAACACACGCTCCGGGTACATGCTCTGAGCACGCTCTGAACCACACGCTCCGGCACCTCCGGTCAGCGCGCATGGCCGGGGGTGCCGGCCTGTCCGGGCCCAGTCAGTGCGGTGTCGCCACCGCGATGGCGATCAGGTCGAGGCTGGAGTCCACGTCGCGGTCGGTCACGACGAAATCGGCCGCCCGGACGGTGGCGACGTCGTGTCGGAGCCGCGCCGACCAGGTGTCCGGCGGGCCGCCGAGTTGGGTGGCCGTGAACGAGCCGCCGTGCCGGCGGTCCAGGCGACGGAGCCGCCGGCCGTGCCGCAGGCCGAGCAGGCGGGTCACCGTGCATCCGGCCCCGGCGAGCAGGTCGGCGAGCTCGGCCGGCGCCAACTCGCGGGTGTGGAACGGGTTGACCGGCGCACCCGCCGGGGAGAAGGTCAGCCGGTTCGGCGTACTGATGATCAGGCTCCCGGCCGGGCGGAGCACCCGCACCGCGTCGGCGAGGAACTCCGCCTGATCCCACAAATGCTCGATCACCTGCAGCGAGACGACGACGTCGGCCGCTCCCGGACGCAGGGGAAGGCGGGCGAGGTTGGCGCGCACGGCGTCGATCCGGGGGTAGCTGGCTGCCACGTGGCCGACGGCCGCCTCGTCGTAGTCGACACCGACCACCCGGTGGGCGGAGTCGGCAAGTCGCTCCGCGCCGTAGCCCTCCCCGCAGCCCGCTTCGAGGACGACCGCTCCCCGGCACCACGGGGCGATCATCTCGTAGGCCGCTTCGTGGCGGCGGAACCAGTAGTTCTCGACGGCGATCCCGGGCAGGGTTCGTTCGCCCGTCAGTGTCAGTGTCTCCGGCACGGTCGTAGGCTAGTCGCCATGACTCAGCTTCCTCTGCTCGTCGACGCGTTCGGCCGGATTCGCGAGGTGGTCCACGAGTCTGTGGACGGTCTGTCGGGCGACGACCTCAACTACCGGCCCGATCCGGAGGCCAACTCCATCGCATGGCTGGTCTGGCATCTGACCCGCGTCCAGGACGACCACATCGCGGCGGTGGCGAAGTCCGAGCAGATCTGGACATCGGGCGGCTTCGCCGACCGCTTCGGTCTCCCGCTCGACGCGTCTGCGACCGGATACGGGCACGGCCCGGCCGACGTCGAGGCCACCCGGATCGAATCCGCGGAGCTGCTCACGGAGTATTACGACGCGGTCCACGAGCACACCATCGACTACCTCGAGCATCTGGCGCTGTCCGACGTCCAACGGGTCGTCGACGACCGGTGGGACCCGCCGGTGACCCTGGCCGTGCGCCTCGTCAGCGTGCTGTCCGACGATCTGCAGCACGCCGGTCAGGCCGCCTACCTGCGTGGCCTGGTGACGCGGCGGTAGCGGCCGGCGGGTGACGATCCTCACCGCAGCGCCGGCCGGTCCGCGGTCACCGGTCGTTACCATCGACCGATGAACATCGTCGTACTGGTCAAACAGGTCCCCGACACCTGGTCCGAGCGGAAGCTGCGCGCCGACGACAAGACGGTCGATCGCGACGCCGCGGACGCGGTCTTCAACGAGATGGACGAGCACGGCGTCGAAGAGGCCCTCAAGCTCAAGGAGGCCCACGGCGGCGAGGTCACGGTGGTCTGCATGGGCCCGGAGCGGGCCGCGGAGACCATCCGCAAGGCGCTCGCGATGGGCGCCGACAAGGCCGTCCACGTCAGTGACGACGCGCTGCGCGGATCGTGCGCCGTCGGTACGTCGGCCGCGCTGGCCGCCGCGATCGGCACGCTCGACTTCGACATCGTCATCGCCGGCACCGAGGCGAGTGACGCCCGGGTCGGCGCGATGGGTGCGATGCTCGCCGAACGCCTCGGCGTACCGCAGCTCACCGCCGCACGCAGTGTCGAGATCGACGCAGGGACGGTGCGGATCGAGCGCCAGCTGGACGCCGGCTACGAGGTGGTCGAGGCCGACCTCCCCGTCGTCGTCAGCGTCATCGAGAAGATCAACGAGCCGCGCTACCCGTCGTTCAAGGGAATCATGGCGGCGAAGAAGAAGGAGCTGACGACGCTCACTCTCGCCGACCTCGGCCTGGACGCCGCGCATGTCGGCGCCGCCGGCGCGACCAGCGAGGTGGTCGACTTCGCGCCGCGCCCGCCGCGGGCGAAGGGTCAGATCGTGACCGACGAGGGCGACGGCGGCGTCAAGCTCGCCGACTTCCTCGTCGCCGAGAAGATTGTCTGAGGGGCAGCGTCATGGCAGAGGTTCTCGTTCTGGTCGAACACGGCGACGGCGCGCCCAAGAAGGTCACGTCGGAGCTGCTGACCGCGGCCCGTCGCCTCGGTGAGCCGGCCGCCGTCGTGGTCGGCCCCACCGGCACCGCCGCGGCCTGCGCCGAGGAACTGGCGGCCTACGGCGCGCAGAAGGTCTACGTCGCCGAGTCCGACGACGTCGACTCCTACCTCGTGGTGCCGAAGGTCGACGTCCTCGCCGGACTGGTCGAGTCGGCGCACCCCGCCGCCGTGCTGGTGGCGGCGACCGGCGAGGGGAAGGAGATCGCCGGCCGGCTCGCCGTCCGGACGGCAAGCGGCTTCCTGTCCGACGTCGTGGACCTCGCCGACGACGGGATCGCCACCCAGTCCATCTTCGGCGGGTCGGTCGTCGTCCGGGCGAGGGTCAGCACCGGTACGCCGATCTTCGCGGTCCGTCCCAACGCCATCACCGCCGAGCAGCAGGCGGGCCCGGCCACCGAGCAGACCGTCGAGGTGACCCTCTCCGACGCCGCCCGGTCGGCCCGCATCGTCGACCGCAAGATCGAGGAGGCCGGCGACCGGCCGGAGCTCTCCGAGGCCTCCGTCGTGGTCTCCGGCGGGCGCGGGGTCGGCGGCGCGGACAACTTCGCCCTGGTCGAGAAGCTCGCCGACCTGCTGGGCGGTGCGGTCGGCGCGTCGCGCGCCGCGACCGATGCCGGCTGGTACCCGCACCAGAACCAGGTCGGTCAGACCGGGGTGACCGTGTCGCCGCAGCTCTATGTCGCGGTCGGAATCTCCGGCGCGATCCAGCACCGCGCCGGGATGCAGACCTCGAAGACGATCGTCGCCATCAACAAGGACCCCGAGGCCCCGATCTTCGAACTGGCCGACTTCGGGGTGGTCGGTGACCTGTTCGCCGTCGTGCCGCAGCTCACCAACGAGATCGCCAAGCGACGGTCCTAGGACCTACGGCCCACCACGTCGGGCCCGACGGTGGACCCGGCCGTCGTCCTGACCCCGTACGGTCGGAGCCGTGACGACGACCAGTGCCCCCCGGGGCAGCACGCCGCCGACCGCCGCGGCACTGGTCCGACAGCCCTACCGCGCCGCCACCATCGGCCTACTGCTGGTCATCACGGTCGTCGCGTTCGAGGCGATGGCGGTCGCGACCGCGATGCCGCGTGCGGTCGCGGCGCTGCACGGACTGGCCTACTACGCCTGGCCGTTCACGGCGTTCCTGGTGGCCAACGTCGTCGGCATCGTGACCGGCGGCGAGTGGGCCGACCGGGACGGCCCCCGGCGGCCGCTGCTCGCCGGCCTGGCGATATTCACCGTCGGTCTGCTGCTCGCCGGACTGGCTCCCACGATGGCGGTGTTCGTCGCCGGACGCACGGTCCAGGGGCTGGGCAGCGGTCTGGTCATCGTCGCGGTCTACGTCGTGATCGCCGAGGTCTACGACGAGCGATTGCGGCCGCGGATGTTCGCCGCGCTGTCGGCGGCGTGGGTGCTGCCCTCCCTGATCGGCCCCGTCGTGTCCGGTGCGCTCACCCAGCACCTCACCTGGCGGCTGGTCTTCCTGACGATCCCGCCGTTCATCGTGGTCGGCCTCGCCTTGATCCGCTCGGCGCTGCGCGGATTGCCGGAGCACCACCGCGACCCCGCCGCGGGCCGCCTGGGTCGATGGCGGTTCGCTCTGCTAGCCGCCGCCGGGATCGCGGTCATGCAGTACGCCGGGCAGCACCTGCGGTGGTGGTCGCTCGCGCTGCTCGCCGCCGGGGTGCTGTTGCTCGCGCCGGCCCTGCGGGTCCTCCTCCCGGCCGGCACGCTGCGAGTCCGGCGCGGCCTGCCGGCGGTCGTGGCGTTCCGTGGCATCGTGGCGGGCTCGTTCTTCGCGGTCGACTCCTACGTCCCGCTGACCCTGACCGACCTGCACCACTACGGCGCGACCGCTGCCGGGCTGCCCCTCATGCTCGGAGCGCTCGGCTGGTCGGCCGGCTCGTGGTGGCAGGGCCGCCGCCCCGATGTCCCCCGGCACCGGATCATCCGGGTGGGGTTCGCCCTCGTCGCGGTCGCCGCACTCGGCATGACCCTGCTGACCGTGCCACACCTACCGGGTTGGATCGCCTACCCGACCTGGATGGTCGGCGGCACCGGGATGGGACTGGTCATGCCGTCCCTGTCGATCCTGCTGCTCGAAATGTCTCCGGTGGCTGAGCGGGGGCAGAACTCCGCCGCGCTGCAGATCTGCGACGTCATGACCAGCGCGGTCTGCATCGGGCTCGGCGGCGTGCTGGTCGCCGCCGCCGAACACGGTGCACTCTCCCTGCGTACGGCGGTCGGGGCGATCGACGTGTCGATGGCGGTCTTCGCGCTGGCCGGCGTGACCCTCGCCGGCCGGGCCGCGGTCCGGCGGGGGGTCGGCGTGACGGCCGGCTGAGGGTGTCTGCCGCGCCGTTATCCTGATGGCGATGGTCTACCTCGATCACGCCGCGACCACACCGATGCGCCCGGCCGCCGTAGCGGCGACGAGTGCGCAGTTCGGTCATGTCGGCAACGCCTCGTCCCTGCACGCGGGCGGCCGGGCGGCCCGGCGGGTGGTCGAGGAGGCGCGGGAGGCGATCGCCGCGACCTATCACGCGCAACCGATCGACGTGGTCTTCACCTCCGGCGGTACCGAGGGCGACAACCTGGCGGTCAAGGGCCTGTACTGGGCCCGACACGCGGAGGACCCCCGCCGCCGGCGGGTGCTGGTCGGGGCCACCGAGCACCACGCCGTCCTCGACACCGCGCTGTGGCTGGCCGAGCACGAGGACGCCGAGATCGAGTGGCTGCCGGTCGACGCCGACGGGCTGTTGTCGCCGTCGACGCTCGAGGCGGCGCTCGCCGAGCAGGCCGGGACCGTCGCCCTGGTCACGGTGATGTGGGCCAACAACGAAGTCGGCACCGTCGCGCCGATCGCCGGTCTCGCCGCGGTCGCCCGCGCGCACGGCGTGCCGTTCCACACCGACGCCGTCCAGGCGGCCGGTGTCCTGCCGGTCGACTTCGCGGCAACCGGTGTCGACGCACTCACCCTGACCGGGCACAAGCTCGGCGGGCCGGTCGGGTCCGGAGCGCTGCTCTTGCGCCGCGACGCCACCGTCGTCCCGGTGCTGCACGGCGGGGGACAGGAGCGCGACGTGCGGTCGGGCACCCTCGACGCCGCCGGCGTGGCGGGTCTGGCGGCCGCGGTGATCGACGCGGCCGTCGGGCGGGAGGCGGCCGCAGCGCGGATGGCCGAACTGCGCGACCGGCTGGTCGACGGCATACGCCGCGCCGTCCCCGACGTCGTGGTCAGCGCCGAGCACGCGCCCCGGCTGCCCGGCATCGCGCACCTGGCGTTCCCCGGTTGTGAGGGTGACTCCCTGCTGATGCTCCTCGACGCGGCGGGTGTCGAGTGCTCCACGGGTTCGGCCTGCTCGGCCGGCGTCTCCCGGCCGAGCCACGTGCTGGCCGCGATGGGCATGAGTGAGGAACTCGCCCGCGGGTCGTTGCGGATGTCGCTCGGCCACACGTCGACCGGGCCCGATGTGACGGCGGCGGTCGAGACGATCGGGCCGGCCGTCGACCGGGCCCGGCGGGCCCGGCTCGCGGGGACCGCCCGATGAGGGTTCTCGCCGCGATGTCCGGCGGGGTCGACTCGGCGGTCGCGGCCGCCCGCGCGGTCGACGCCGGCCATGACGTGACGGGGGTGCACCTCGCGCTGTCCCGCGCACCGGCCTCGGTGCGCACCGGCGCCCGCGGATGCTGCACGCTGGAGGACGCGCGCGATGCCCGCCGCGCGGCCGACGTACTCGGCATCCCCTTCTACGTATGGGACCTCGCCGAGCGGTTCCACGCCGACGTCGTCGACGACTTCGTCGCCGAGTACGCCGCCGGACGCACCCCCAACCCGTGCCTGCGGTGCAACGAGCGGATCAAGTTCGCCGCGGTGCTGGACCGGGCACGCGCGCTGGGCTTCGACGCCGTCGTCACCGGCCACCATGCCCGGCTGCGCGACGGCGTGCTGCGGCGCAGCGTCGACCCGGCCAAGGACCAGTCCTACGTGCTCGCCGTGTGCCGGCCGGAGCAGTTGGCCCACGCGATGTTCCCGCTGGGCGATTCGACCAAGGCGCAGGTGCGGGTCGAGGCCGCCGAGCGGGGCCTGGCCGTCGCCGAGAAGCCGGACAGCCACGACGTGTGCTTCATCGCCGACGGCGACACCCGGGGCTTCCTGCGGTCGCGGCTGGGCGAACGACCCGGTGATGTCGTGGATGCCGAGACCGGTGAGGTGGTCGGCGGGCACAGCGGGGCCTTCGGCTACACCGTGGGGCAACGTCGCGGGCTGCGCCTCGACCGGCCGGCGAGTGACGGGGCGCCGCGCTACGTCCTCGGCATCGAACCGGTCGGCAACACCGTCACGGTCGGCACGGCCGACCGGCTGGCCGTCACCGAGGTCGAGGGTGTGGACCCGGTGTGGACCGCCGGCCGCCCGCCGGGACCGACCTTCGGCGGGATGGCACAGCTGCGCGCCCACGGTCAGGTGTCGCGCGCCCACGCCACCGTCGATCCCGATGGCACCCGGCTCGTCGTCCACCTCGACGACCCGCAGCGCGGGGTGGCCGCCGGACAGGCGGTGGTGCTCTACGACGACGACGTGGTGCTTGGCTCGGCGACCATCGAGAGGGTGAGCGGGTGACCGGAATCGACCTACCGGCAGGAACGGCGACCGGAGCGGGCTCGATGCCCGGCACCGACCCGCTCGAGACAGCCAGGCTCGTCGTCGGCGAGGTCCCCGACCTGCCGTTCCTGCCGGAGTTGCCGGCCCGCGGCCCGGGTGCGGACATGGTGGGCCGCACCGCGGGTCTGCTCGTCGACCTCGCCGTCGACCTGCAGCCGTCCGGGTGGCGGCTGGTGCCCCGGCCCGGGATGGATCTCCGCCGGGCGTGGGACTTCCTCGCCCGCGACCTCGACGCCCTGCAGGAGGCGGTCGACGAGTTCACCGGCGTCCTGAAGGTGCAGGCCGCGGGCCCGTGGACCATGGCGTCCGAGGTCGAGCTGCCGCGCGGGGACAAGGCGCTGGCCGACCCGGGCGCGGTGCGCGACCTGACCGCGTCGCTCACCGAAGGCCTGCGCCGGCACCTCGCCGACGTGCGGCGCCGGGTGCCCGGCGCCCGCCTCGTCGTCCAGATCGACGAGCCGTCGCTCCCGCGGGTCCTGGCCGGGCGGGTGCCCACCGCCAGCGGCTACGGCGCGCTCGCGGCCGTGGAGGCGAACCGGGCCGGTGCCGCGCTCTCCGCGCTCGTCGACGCGCTCGACGCTCCGGTGCTGGTGCATTGCTGCGCCGCCGACCCGCCGATCGAGCTGCTCCGGACCTCGGGGGTGGCCGGCCTGTCGCTCGACGCGGCGCTGCTCGGCGAGCGACACGACGAAGCGCTGGGGGAGGCGGTGGAGGCCGGTCTCACCCTCGTACTCGGGGTGGCGGCGGGCGTCGATTCCGAGCTCGGGAGCGCGGACGTGCTCGCCGACCCGGCGCGCCGGCTGTGGCAGCGCCTGGGATTCCCGGCCGGTGACCTTGCCGCGACGGTGGTGCTCAGCCCGGGCTGTGGCCTGGCCGGAGCGTCGCCGGCCTACGCCCGCCGCGCGCTCGCCCGCTGCCGCGAGGCGGCCGCCCGGCTCGTCGAGGCCCCCGAGCCCCGCGCCCTGTCCGGCCGTTCGGCCGGCGACGGCCGGGACGCCGACGACCACCCACGAGGCGGTCCCGCGTGAGAGCGACAGCACCGCCCGGCGTGGTCTGGTCGGTGCTGCTCGCCGAACTCGACGGGGTCGCCCGCGCACCGCGCGTCCTCGACGTCGGCGGCGGAAGCGGGGTCCTCGCCGTACCTCTCGCGGAGCGCGGCGCCACCGTGACCGTGATCGACGCCAGCGCCGACGCGCTGGCCACCCTGCGCCGCCGGGCGGCCGAGGCCGGCGTGGACGAGCGGGTCGAGGCGCTGCAGGGCGACCTCGACACCCTGCTCGACGTCGTGCCCGCCGACGCCCACGATGTGGTGCTCTGTCACAGCGTGCTCGAGGTCGTCGACGACCCGGCCGCGGCGGTCGCGTCGCTGGCGCAGACGCTGCGCCCCGCCGGCGCCCTGAGCCTGGTGGTGGCCAATCGCACGGCGGCCGTCCTTGCCCGCGCCCTGGCCGGGCAGCCGGCGCAGGCCCGGCAGGTGCTGCACGACCCGGACGGCCGCTGGGGCGCCGGTGACGCGGTCCGGCGCCGGTTCGACGTGGACGGCATCGCTGCGCTGCTCGACGCGGCTGATCTCACGGTCGAGCAGGTACACGGCATCCGGGTCTTCGCCGACCTCGTCCCCGGATCCGTCGCCGAGGGCCATCCGGGGGTCGTCGAGGAGCTGCACCAGCTCGAGCTCGACGCCTGCGCGCTCCCGCCGTACCGGGACATCGCCGCGCAGGTACATGTGCTGGCCCGTCGGAGCTGACCGCCGGCGCGGGCGGGCGGCGCCGCTCCGCTGACCGCTGCCGGTCGGTCCCGGGCGGTACTGTCCGCAGCAACGACCCGAGTCGCCCGCGAAGGAGGTCACCGGCCAGCCATGGGGCGCAGTCAGCAGCTGCCACGCACCGGACCTCCGCCGGGACCGCCCGGTGACGACACCGGATGCCGCATCCTGCACGTCGACATGGATGCGTTCTATGCCAGCGTCGAGGTCCGACGTCGCCCGGAGCTTGCGGCGCGCCCGGTGATCGTCGGCGGGGTGGGCCCGCGGGGCGTGGTCAGCTCGGCGAGTTACGAGGCCCGTCGTTACGGCGTGCGCAGCGCGATGCCCATGGGCCGGGCCCGGCGGCTGTGTCCGCACGCGGTCGTCGTGCCGCCGGACATCGCCGGCTACGTCGAGGTCTCGCGTGCCGTCATGGACATCTTCCGTGCGGTCACGCCGTTGGTGGAGCCGCTCTCCCTGGACGAGGCGTTCCTCGACGTCGCCGGTGCCCAGCGTCGGCTCGGCGCGCCGGCCGCGATCGGCGCGCTGATCCGCGACCGGATCAGCCGGGAGCAGGGGCTGACCGCGTCGGTCGGGATCGCGCCGACGAAGTTCGTCGCCAAGGTCGCCTCCGCCCGGTGCAAGCCCGACGGCCTGCTCGTCGTCCCCGCCGCCTCGGTGACCGACTTCCTTCACCCGCTGCCGGTCGCGGCGCTCTGGGGAGTCGGCGAACGGACCGAGGAGCAGTTGCGCCGGATCGGGGTGCGCCTCGTCGGCGACGTCGCGGCCATGCCCGTCGCCCGGCTGCGCGGCGTCCTCGGGGTGGCCGGGGCGGCCCACCTGTCCGCGCTCGCGCACGGGCACGACCCCCGCCAGGTGGAGCCGCGGGACCCGGAGAAGTCCGTCGGCGCCGAGCGGACCTTCGACCTCGACGTCGCCGACCCCGAGGTGATTCACCGCGAGCTGCTCCGGCTCGCCGCCCAGACCGCGGCCCGGCTGCGCGCGGGCGGGCAGCACGGCCGCACGGTGTCGATCAAGGTGCGGCTGGCCGATTTCACCACGCTCACCAGGTCCCGGACGCTGTCCCGGCCGACCGACGTGGGCCAGGAGGTCTACGCGGTCGCCCGGTCCCTCTTCGACGCTCTGGACCGGGCCGGCGCGCCGGTCCGGCTGATCGGCGTACGCGTCGAAGGGCTGGCCGACGAGGGCGGGACCGCCGAGCAGTTGCGGCTCGGAGCGCCGGCCCACGGCTGGCAGGACGCCGACCGGGCGATCGATGCGGCCACCCGCCGGTTCGGCGCGGACGCCGTCCGGCCGGCCTCGTTGGTCCACGAACCACCCCAAGGAGGACGAGAGACCTGATGTCGGCGCGCCATCCGGGGACTCCGCCTTTCGCGCGTGCCGTTGTGCTCGTATCCTCAGAGGTGGTGGGTGGCAAGTCGACCCGCCGTCGCCACCACCGCCGCGAGGTTCCCCCGCAGCGGCTGCACTGCTGGGAGGAGCGCCGTGCCGCTCTCGGAGCATGAGCAGCGTCTGCTCGAGCAGATCGAGCAGGCTCTGTACGCCGAGGATCCGAAGTTTGCCTCGACGGTGCGGGCGACCGACCTGCGAACCGTGGCCCGGCGCCGGATCCGGCGCGCCGCGGCTCTCTTCGTCGTCGGGCTGGGAGTCCTCCTCGCCGGGGTGATCTTCAACCGGCTCGTCGCCGGGGTTCCGGTGCTCGGTGTCCTCGGGTTCTGCATCATGCTCGGATCGGCGCTCTACGGCTGGTCGCAGTACAAGCGGCTCACCGGCAAGCCCGAGCTGCGCGTCGCCGAGAAGCAAGGCGCCACCGAGGCACAGACGCGGACCAAGCCGGCGCGGCGCAAGAAGTCCCCGAACTCCTCGAAGTCCTCAATGGTGCAGCGGATGGAAGAGCGCTTCCACCGCCGCTTCGACGAGCGCTAGCCGCCCCACCCTTCCCGGCCGGCCCTTCCCGGCCGGCCCTTCTCGGTCGGCGTTGTGGCCGGTTCTAGTGCTGTGCCCCGCGCGGCCGGGCCGGCCAGATCCGCCTCGGCAGGTCCCCGACGCCGCGCCGGGCCCGCTCGACGTCCCGGGCCGTCGACTGCACCGCCCGGCCCGCCGTCTGCAGCGTCGACGGCGGCGCCACCACGACCCGGATCCGCCGGGGCCAGCCGGCTTCGCGCGCGAAGCCCCGACGGATCGCCGCCAGCGCGCCGGGAAGATCGCCGTCGACCCCGGCGGTGCGTGCGTAGCGGGACCGTTCCTCGGCCAGTGCGACGAGGCGCAGCCCGGCGATCGCCGATTCGGGCAGCTGCCGGTCGGCGGTCAGCATGGTGACGGCCGTCCGGGGGGAATGCATCGCCGACAACTCGATCCCGTAGTCCTGGGCGTCGGAGACCACCTCGTCCCACGCCGACCCGGCCGCGGCTGCGGGATCAGCACCTGCTCCGATCCGCAGCCGGCGTCGGCGCTGCACCCGGCGGGTGACCGCCGGGACGGCGAGCAGGCCCACGAGCACCGCGACGGCCAGCCACAGGCCAAGCGTGGCCGGGGCGATCCCGCCCGTCGACGATCCGCCACCGCTGCCCGGCGTGTGCGTCCCGGAGAGGGCGCCCGCCGGCGCGTGCGGCGTCGATCGCGGCGCCGGCGTTGCCCCGGATGTCCCGCGCCGGGTGCCGCCGAGGGGGATCTGGTTGGGCGGCGTGGGCAGATAGGGGCCGGTCTGGCTCCGGCCGTCGCTCAACGGGGTCGGATCGAACGACACCCAGCCGACCTGGTCGAGGTAGGCCTCCACCCAGGCGTGGGCGTCGTGGTTGGTGATCGTCCACGAGCCGTCGACGTTGTGCGTGCCGGCGGTGTAACCCAGGACGACCCGGGACGGGACGCCGGCCAGTCGGAGCATCACCGCCATCGCCGACGCGTACTGCTCGCAGAATCCCTGCTTGTTGGTCAGGAAGTTCAGCAGCTGATCGCTGGTCGGGCCGTGCTTGGTCTGCAGGCTGTACTGGAAGCCGTGCGTCCCGTCGGTGAAGTACTTGTAGAGCGCGACCGCACGGTCGAACGGCGTGCGCGCGCCGGCGATCACCTCGGCGGTGGTCCGGCCCACCTCGGGGCGCACGGTGGGCGTCGCACCCCACTGCAGCTGTATCGGGCTGTCCGGCGGAAGCTGCTTGGCCTGCTCGAGGTGCGCCTTGGTCGGCTTGGGTTCGATCGCGGTCACCGTGTAGGCCAGGCCGGGCCGGGTCGTCCCGTGGTCAGATCGGATGTCGGCGCGGTCGTTCTCGTAGCGCCACTCGTCGCCGAGTCCCCGGACGGAGGTCGGGGCGTAGTAGACGGGCAAGTAGTTGTCGGTGTAGCGCTCGACCGTGATGCGGGCCGACACCCGGCGGCTCTGCCCGACGTCGCGCAGCGAGGCCACCGGGTCGGGCAGCGGCAGGTTGGGCCCGAGGCCGACCGAGTCGCGGTCACCGGGGCCGAGCCGCCAGCCGGCCGACGTGTAGCGGTCGAGGGTGGTGGTGCGCAGGTAGTAGGGCTGATCCACGCTGGCGGAGACCTTCAGCAGGTTGAAGGTCGCGTCCTGGGAGAGTTGGCCCTGCAGGTTGGTGAACGGGTCGATCTGGGCGCCGGTGGCGCCCGACCCGGACCCCGATCCCGGGCCACGACCGATGTGGCTCAAGACGTTGCTGGTGAAGCCCGGCACGAACGGTGGTACGACGAGGGCGGCGGCCAGGGCGACCACCCCGATCCGGCCGGCGGAGCTGTGCCGCGGGACGCGTACCGAGATCGGTCTCGTCCCGCCGGCCGGCTCGCGGTCGTCGTCGACGACCAGCCGTCCCCACCGCACCAGCCGCTCCCGACCCTCGACGGCGAGCAGCAGTAGGAAGCCCACTGCCGCGAGCAGGAACTCCGCCCACAGCACGCCGCCGCCGACCGAAGTCGCGACGGCGAAGAGGGCCAGCATGGCGAGCCCCGCCACCGCCGGCCGGCGCAGGGTCACCGCGAGGACGTCGACGATGATGGCGACCAGCCCGATCGACAGCGCCGCGAGCACGATCAGCTCGGTGCGGGTAGGTACCGGCGCGGCGAGGAACTGGATGTCGTGCATCGCCGCGGTGAGCATGGCGTTGAGGTCCTCGAAGGTCCCCGGCCCGGGCACCACCCCGAGGAATGAGCTGCCACCGGCGAACACGACGGTGTAGTAGAGGAGCAGGCCGAGCACCTGCAACACCGGGATCGCGACGGCCGGGACGTGGAAGTGCCGGGCCAGGATGCCGACGCCGGCCACGGCGGCCACCGCGGCGGCGGCGTACCAGAGCCAGCTCTGCTGCGCGAAGCCGCCGGCCAGGGGTATCGCGCCGAGGACGGTGGCCAGTCCTGCGGCGAGCGTGAGCCGCGTCGGTGCGGTCACCGGGCGCCCGCCACCACCGGGGCCGCGAACGACGTGGCGCCCACCTGCGACCAGACCTCGGCCAGCGAGCTGCCCCGCCCGGCCTGGATGACATGCCAGCCGGCTTGCGCGAAGACGGTCGTCGCCTCCCGGTTCGCCGCGTCGATCCTGGTGCGGGCCTCCGAGCCCAGGGTCAGCCAGGACGTCGAGTCGAGCAGGATCACGATGTTGGAGGAGACGCTCGGCCGCGCGCTGGTGAGCACCCGGGCTTGATCGGCGTTGGTGTTACCGAGTACGGCGATGAGGGTGCCGTCGCGCTCCGCCTTGCGGATCGCGTCGGTGGCGTCGTCGAGGGCCCGTACCCGCGAGGGCCGGATGTCGGCGAGGTGGTCGAGCAGGATGTCGGCCGAGGACAGGCCGGCGTCGAGCATGCCCGCGTCGGTCAGCATCTGCAGCGCGAAGCCGCGCCTGATCAGGTGCACGCCGATGCTGGCGGCGGCGCTCACCGCCCACTCGAAGCTCGAACTGGGCCCGTCACCGCGATGAGCGACGGCACGGGTGTCGAGCAGCAGGCTCGCCCGCGCCTGCCAGGGCTGCTCCTCGCGGCGGACCATGAGCTTGCCGACCCGCGCCGTCGACCGCCAGTGCACCTTGCGCAGGTCATCACCGTGGCGGTACTCGCGGGTGGCCGCGTCGTCCTCGCCGCGCGAGGCCACCGAACGGGAGGTCACCGCGCCGCCGGTCGCCCACACGCCGCCGATCCGCACGACGGGCAGCGGGGTGGTCGCCGGGACGACGGTCAGCCGGTCGACCGCGCTGAAGCTACGGGTCAGCTCGACGAGGCCGAACGGGTCGGTCAGCCGCAGTCGGAGCGGGCCGACACGAAACCGCCCGCGTACGTCGGAGCGCACCGGATAGCGGACCACCCGGTGCTGGCGGGGGGCGAGCCGCTCGGCGGTGAAGCGGGGCCGGCTGCCGAGGCTGAACGGGAGTTCGTCCTCGAGCAGGAGCAGTGATGTCGTGAGTAGCGAGACGTTTTCGAGCCGCAGTCGCACCTCGGTGGTCTGGCCCACCCCGATCCGCTCCGGGGTGATGCTGCGGACACAGGACAGCCGGAACCGGGCCCGGGCGACGACGGCGACCGAGGCCATCGGCAGCACCAGCAGCAGGATCGCGACCCGCAGCAGGTCCTTCTCCCCGAGCAGCAGGGCACAGATGGCGGCGGCGAAGCCGGCGGCGAGGAGGCACCGTCCGCGGGTGGTCAGCCCCCGAATCGCCGACATTAGGGGTGACTCACGGTCCGATGCACCGCACGCCCGCCGGCCCGGTCTCCCGGCAGCGGCACCGGGGTCCGCCGGACCAGGTCTGCCACGATCCCGTCGGCGGTCCGCCGGGCGATCTGGGCTTCCGCGGTGGGGATGACCCGGTGCGCGAGTACCGGGATCGCCAGTTGCTGGATGTCGTCGGGGAGGACGTAGTCACGCCCCTCCAGTGCGCTGTTGGCCTTCGCCGCCCGGAGCAGCTGCAGGGTCGCGCGCGGAGAACCACCGAGTCGCAGATCGGGAGACTTCCTGGTCGCGTTGACCAGGTCGACGGCGTAGCGGCGTACGGCCGGCGAGACGTGGATGTCGTGCACGGCCTGGATCAGGTCGCGGACCTCGGCGGCGTCGGACACGGGGGACAGGTCGGCGAGCGGGTCGTTGCCGGCGTGGTCGGCGAGCATGCTCACCTCGGCGTCCACGTCGGGGTAGCCCATCGCCAGCCGGGCCATGAAGCGGTCGCGCTGCGCCTCCGGCAGCGGGTAGGTGCCTTCCATCTCGATCGGGTTCTGGGTCGCGATGACCATGAACGGGCTCTCGAGGATGTACGTCGTCCCGTCGACCGTGACCTGCCGTTCTTCCATGCACTCCAGCAGCGCCGACTGGGTCTTGGGCGAGGCGCGGTTGATCTCGTCCCCGACGACGAGGTGGGCGAACACGGCGCCCGGCTTGAACTCGAAGTCGTGGGTCTCCTGGTTGTAGACGCTGACCCCGGTGACGTCGCTGGGGAGCAGGTCCGGCGTGAACTGGACCCGGCGTACCGAACAGTCGATCGACCGCGCCAGCGCCTTGGCGAGCTTGGTCTTGCCGACGCCCGGGACGTCCTCGATCAGCAGATGACCCTCGGCGAGCAGCACGACGACGGCGAGGCGGACCGCTTCCGGCTTGCCCTCGATGACGCGCTCGATGTTGCCGCGGACCCGCTGGATGACCTCGTCGAGTTCGGCCAGGCTCGGCGTCTCGGCGGCGTTCAGGCGACCCGGAGGCCCGGCACCGATCACTTCGGGACGTCTCCCGTCGAGTACGCCGTCCGGGTCGCGACCGAATCGGTCGTCGCCCTCGCGACGCGATGGCCCGTCCACCGCATTGTGCACCGCCACCCGTGTCCTCCTCGTCCCGAGCGGTCGCGCCGGGACGGGCGGTTCCGCACCGAAGCGGTACCCGCGATCGCCGTGACCTGTGAGCCGTATCAGCAGTCTGTCAAATGATGCGCCGATCCGCCTATCCCCGAGGCCGGACCGCGATCACGTTCCGATTGCGCTGGTGGGGATCCCGTGGGGATCGCAGGTCGGGACGGGTGTGGTTTGCGTTGACTGTGGGGAGTGGTGGGGTAGGGTGGTGCGAGGTGGAGGAGGGGTCACTCCATCTCGTCGGGAGGTGGGGATGTTTCTCGGTACCCATCACCCTCGGCTCGATGACAAGGGCCGGTTGTTCCTGCCGGCGAAGTTCCGGGAGGAACTGGCGGAAGGGGTCGTGGTGACGAAGGGTCAGGAGCGCTGCCTGTTCGTCTTCCCGGTCCAGGAGTTCGCCCGCGTGACCGAGGCGCTCTCGCAGGCACCGGTGACCCAGCGGGCCGTCCGCGACTACGGCCGGGTGTTCTTCGCCAGCGCATCGGATGAGGTACCCGACCGGCAGGGGCGGATCACGATTCCCGCCGGCCTGCGCGAGTACGCCGGGCTGGAGAAGGACTGCGTCGTCATCGGCGCCAACACACGGGTGGAGATCTGGGACACGGGCAGCTGGGAGCACTACCTCGCCGACCGTGAGCAGACCTTCGCCGATCTGGAGACGGAGGTGCTGCCCGGCGTGCTGTAACTCCCCACCCGTGACGCCCACCGACCGTCCGCCGCGCCACCAGCCGCGGCGACCGAGCCCGTACGACGAGGCCTCCCCCCGCCGGGAGCCCCTGGCGCACCTTCCCCGGTGCCAGGACACCAGGCGGGCGGGGACCCCGACGTATGAACCCGAGTGCCGATGCCGAAGAGAGCAGAGCCCATCCGCCCCGAGCCGTTCATCCCTCCGCACAGTGCAGGCGCCTGGAATGACAGTCAGCGAATCGGCCCGAGCAGTACGCGATCCGGACGCGTCCGGCGACCACGGGGGGACCGGCATGGGGCAGGTCAGCACACTCGTTGCGGAGAGCACACGCGTGACGGACAGCTCGTTCGTCGTGGGCACCGCGACGACCGAGCCGCCGCGACCGCAGGCGGCGCCCCCGGCACCCGCGCTGGGCGCGGAGGTGCGGTCGAGCCTTCTGCTGCTCGCCCTCCTGGTGCTCGTCGTCGCCGGCACCCCGCTGATCGTCATGCTGATCACGCTGGCCGGCCGGTTGTGACGCGCGACCACGGCCACGTCCCGGTCCTGCTCGACCGGGTGCTCGCGCTGTTCGCCCCCGCGATCGGGGACCGCCCGGCCGTCGTCGTCGATGCGACGGTCGGACTCGGCGGGCATGCCGAGGCGCTGCTGGCCCGCCATCCCGAGCTCGTCCTGGTCGGGCTGGACCGCGACCCCGAGGCTCTCGACAGCAGTCGGGACCGGCTCGCGCCCTACGGCGGCCGGGTGCATCTCGTGCACGCCGTCTACGACGCGATGCCCGCCGTGCTCGCCGATCTCGGCCTGCCCCGGGTCGACGGCGTGCTCTTCGACCTCGGTGTCTCCTCGCTGCAGCTCGACGACCCCCGTCGGGGTTTCGCCTACGCCCAGGACGCGCCGCTGGACATGCGGATGGATCCCGAGGATCCGCTCACCGCTGCCGACGTGGTCAACACCTACTCGCCCGACCGGCTCCGCGCGGTGCTGCGCGATTACGGCGAGGAGCGCTTCGCCGGGCGGATCGTGTCGGCGATCGTCCGGGAACGGTCCCGCGAGCCGCTGCACAGCAGCGCCGCCCTGGCCGACCTGGTCCGCGCGGCCGTCCCCGCGGCCACCCGCCGCACCGGCGGGCATCCGGCCAAGCGCACCTTCCAGGCACTGCGGATCGAGGTCAACCACGAACTCGACGCGCTCCGGGATGCGCTCCCGGGCGCCGTCGACGCCCTCGCGATGAAGGGACGGATCGTCGTGATGAGCTACCAGTCGCTCGAGGACCGGTTGGTCAAGCGCACGTTGAGCACCCATGCGACCGGGCGGACGCCGCCCGGTCTGCCGGTCGAACTGCCGGGCGCGGGCCCGACGTTGCGGCTGCTGACCCGCGGTGCGGAAGTCGCCGACGAGGCCGAGATCGCGGCCAACCCCCGGTCGGCATCGGTCCGGCTGCGCGCCGCCGAGCGCATCGCGGAGGCGGCATGACGTCGACGATCACCGGCCGTCGTACGTCGGCCGGCGACGGCCCGTCCCCGGTGCGCCGCTCGCTGTCCGCCGCGATGCCCGCGTCGTCCGGGGCGCCCCGGCGGCCCTTCGTCATCCTCATCGTCGCGCTGCTGGTCGCCGGCCTCGTCCTGGTGCTGCTGATCAACACGGCGAACGCCGGTGCGTCGTTCCGGCAGAGCTCGCTGCAGCAGCGCAACGACACGCTGGGCATACGCCAGCAGCAACTCGCCCAGCAGGTCGACACGCTCGACACCCCGCAGTCGCTGTCGACTGCGGCCCGCCGGCTCGGCATGGTTCCCGGCGGCGATCCCGCCTTCCTGCTGCTCCTGCCGGACGGGGCGTCGAAGGTCCTGGGGTCCCCGGCGCCGGCCACCGCACCGCCCCCGCCCCCGCCGCCGCCGCCGGACAAGACGGCGGTCTCGAAGAAGAAGCCGGCGACCCAGCACCGAGGGACTGCGCACCCGACCGGGCACCCGACAGGGCACCCGACAGCGCACAGCACCCACACCGCCACTCACCAGCCCGCCCAGGGAGGCCATCGGTGACACCCGAACCGCCCCGCCGTAACCGTCCCTCCGGTGGCCGGGCCCCGCAGCGATCGGGCGCCGCACGCGCCGGTCGGCCGGCCCCTCGGACCTCCGGGTCCGGGGGAGCGACGCGCCGCGTCGGCGAGCAGCGCCGGTCCACGTCGGCGGGCGCCCGGCGCAACCCGCCGCGCACCACCACCGCAAATCGGCGTCGTCCGCGCCGGCGGGCCCTGCGGCTCGGGAGCAGCAGACGGCGGATCACCGTCGGGTTCGCCGCTGTCGCGACCGTGGTCCTCATCCTCGGGGGCCGGCTGGTGCAGCTGCAGGGTCTCGACGGGACCGGCCTCGCGGTGGCCGCGGAGCAGCGCCGGACGATGACGACCGACCTGGAGGCCGAGCGGGGCCGGATCCTCGACGCGAACGGCGGGGTGCTCGCCTACAGCGTCGACGCCCGGGCGGTCTACGCCGACCCGAGCCTGGTGAGCTCACCGCTGCTGACCGCGCAGGCACTCGCGCCACTGCTGAAGCAGTCCGTGGTCGACCTGCAGGACAAGCTCAGCCACAAGGGCCGGTTCGTCTACCTCGCCCGGTCGCAGACGCCACAGACCGCGACCCGGGTGATGAACCTCGCCCTGCCGGGGGTCAACGTGCTGCCGGAGTCGCAACGCCTGCACCCGGCCCACGACGTCGGCGCCAACGTGGTCGGGTTCACCGACCGGGACGGGCACGGCATAGCCGGAATCGAGAGCGGCCTCGACGCGAAACTCGCCGGCAAGCCGGGCCGGCTCACGGTGATGAAGGGTGCCGGGGGCGAGGTCATCCCCTCCGGCGTCCACAAGGACGATCCCGCGGTGCCCGGGTCGTCCGTGCAGCTGACCATCTCCCAGGACCTGCAGTACGTCGCCCAGAAGGCGCTCGACCAGGCGGTGCACTCCACCGGCGCCAAGGACGGCCAGATCACCATCCTCGACGCCAAAACCGGGGCGATCAAGGCGATGGCGTCCGCCCCGACCTACGACGCGGCGGACCCGGGCCGTACCCCGCAGTCCCTGTCCAACCCCAACATCTCGAGCGTGTTCGAGCCCGGCTCGGCGAACAAGGTCGTGACCTTCGCGGCCGCGCTGCAGCGGGGGCTCATCACGCCGAAGACCGCGATGACGGTGCCCGGGACGATCCAGTTCGCCGACCGCACGATCCACGACGACTGGGTGCACGACCCGGTCGGCTGGACCGCCACCGGCGTCCTGGCCAAGTCCAGCAACGTCGGCACCCTGATGATCGCCAAGAAGCTCGGTCCGGCGGTCTGGGATTCCTACGCCAAGAAGTTCGGCGAGGGTCAGCCCACCGGCGTCGCCCTACCCGCCGAGAGCGCCGGCATCCTTCCGCCGATGAAGGACTGGTCGGGCAGCACGTTCGGCAACCTGCCGATCGGCCAGGGCGTCGCGGTCACCAGCCTGCAGCTCGCCGACATGTACCAGGCCATCGCCAACAACGGGGTCCGGGTGCCGCCGCACGTCGTGGAGAAGATGATCGGGCCGACCGGCAGGGTGACGAAGTCGGTGCCGGGCAAGCCGGTGCGGGTGGTCAGCGCCAAGACTGCCGCGACGCTGCGCGAGATGCTGCAAATGGTGACCCAGGACGGCGGTACGGCGCCGAAGGCCGCGATCAACGGCTTCACGACGGCCGGTAAGACCGGCACCGGACAGAAGCCGAACCCCGCCTGCAACTGCTACGAGGGCGGCGGTTACTGGTCGACGTTCGCCGGGATGGCACCCGCCGACCACCCGCGCTACGTCATGTCGATCATGGTCGACAGCCCGCAGACCGACTACCTCGGTGGCGACGTGGCCGCTCCGCTGTTCCACGAGGTGATGAGCTACGCGTTGAAGCAGGGCGACGTCGCCCCGACCGGCGCGGCACCCGCGCACCTGCCCTTGTTCGCACCCTGACCGGTAGCCTTCACTGTCGTGTCCGCGTCCCACCCACCGCGGCCCGCTCACCCGGGGCCGCACGCGCTCGCGGATCTCGGCGCGCTCCTCGGCGTCCCCGTCCTGCCCGCCGGGTCGGCCGCTGATCCGCCGGCCGCCGTGTCGATCACCGGGGTCTCCCACGCCGCCCAGTCGGTGCAACCCGGGGACCTCTACGTCGCCCGGTCCGGCGCCCGCGCGCACGGCGCCGACTTCGCCGCCGAGGCGGTCGCCCGGGGTGCGGTCGCCGTGCTGACCGATCCGGCGGGCCGGGACCGCGCCCGGGCGAGCGGCGTACCGACGCTGGTCGTCGACGATCCGCGGTCGGCGCTCGGCGCGGTTTCCGTCTGGGTCTACGACGACCCGGCGGCGTCGATCGCCCTGATCGGCATCACCGGAACCAACGGCAAGACGACCACGGCCTATCTCGTCGAAGCGGGCCTGCGGGCCGCCGGGGAGACGACCGGACTGCTCGGCACCGTGGAGACCAGGATCGGCACCGACGTGCTGCCGAGCGTTCGCACCACCCCCGAGGCGCCGGAGTTGCAGGCGCTGTTCGCCACCATGCGCGAGCGGGGGGTCACCGCCGCGGTGATGGAGGTGTCGAGCCACGCGCTGGCGCTCGGCCGGGTGGACGGCACCCGGTTCGCCGTCGGAGCCTTCACCAACCTGAGCCAGGACCACCTCGACTTCCACGCCGACATGGAGGATTACTTCGCCGCGAAGTCCCGGCTCTTCGACGGTCGTAGCGCCGCCGAGGTGGTCAACACCGACGACGCCTGGGGCCGGCGGCTGGTTCGAGAGGGGACGGTCACCGTGTCTCCCGGTGGAGATCCGGGCGCGGCATGGCGCGCCGTCCGGGTCGAGTCCACCGCCGACCGCGGCACCACGTTCACCGCCGAGGGCCCCGCCGGAGTGAGCATCGACGTCGCGATGGACCTACCCGGCGCGTTCAACGTGGCCAACGCGATGATCGCCCTTGCCGCGGTCGCCGCGGCGGGCGTCGATCCGGCCCGGGCTGCTCCCGGGCTACGGCACGTGTCCGTTCCCGGCCGGCTCGAGCGCGTCGACGCCGGCCAGGACTTCCTCGCCTTCGTCGACTACGCCCACAAGCCCGGCGCCGTGGCGGCGATCCTCGACGCGGTGCGGCCACTCACCGCCGGCCGGCTGATCATGGTGCTCGGCTGCGGCGGCGACCGCGACCGCGGCAAACGGCCGTTGATGGGTGAGGCGGCCGCCCGCGGCGCCGACCTGTTGATCGTGACCGACGACAACCCCCGGTCGGAGGATCCGGCGGCGATCCGGGCCGAGATGGAGGCCGGCGTACGTCGGGTGCCGGGCGCGGAATGGCGCACCATCGGCGGGCGGGCCGACGCGATCGCCGAGGCGGTGCGCCAGGCCGGGCCGGGGGACACCGTGGTCGTCGCGGGCAAGGGCCACGAGCAGGGCCAGGAGATCGCCGGGGAGATCCGGCCCTTCGACGACCGGTGCGTGCTCCGCGACGCGATCGGGGTGGCCGCACGATGATCGCCCTCACCCTGGCCGAGATCGCCGCCGCGGTCGACGGGACCCTGGTCGACGTCGCCGACGAGGGCGCGACGGTGACCGGGCCGGTCGAGTTCGACTCCCGGCAGGTCGCGCCGGGCGGCCTGTTCGTCGCGCTGCCCGGTGAGCAGGTCGACGGCCACGACTACGCCGCCGCCGCGGTCGAGCGCGGTGCCGTCGCGGTGCTCGCGACCCGGCCGGTGGGTGTCCCCTCCGTCGTCGTGGCCGAGCCGTTCGCGGCGCTCGCGTCGCTGGCCAGGTCGGTGCTGGCCCGGCTTCCCGAGGTGACGGTGGTCGGGATCACCGGGTCGGCCGGCAAGACCACGACGAAGGACCTCGTCGCCGCGCTGGTCCGGCGGATCGGCCCGACGGTCGCGCCCCCGGGTTCGTTCAACAACGAGCTCGGCCACCCCTACACCGTGCTGCGGTCCACCGTGGACACGCGGTTCCTCGTTCTCGAGAACAGCGCGCGCGGCCCCGGCCATATCGCGGCGCTGTGCCGGATCGCCCGGCCGACGATCGGCGTAGTGCTCAACGTCGGCAGCGCCCACCTCGGCGAATTCGGCTCCCGCGCGGCAATCGCCGCGGCCAAGGGCGAGTTGGTCGAGGCGCTGCCCGCCGCGGCCGAGGGCGGGGTGGCCGTGCTCAACGCCGACGACCCGCTCGTGGCCGCCATGCGCGACCGCACCGCGGCCCGGGTGCTCACCGTGGGCGAGTCGCCCGGCGCCGACCTGCGCGCCGTCGACGTGGTGATCGGAGCCGACGGCCGCCCGTCCTTCCGGCTGGTCACGCCCGAGGAGGAGGTCGGGGTCCGGCTGGCCCTCGTCGGTCGCCATCAGGTCGCCAACAGCCTCGCCGCCGCGGCGGTCGCCCACGAGCTCGGTCTCGGGTGGCTGGAGATCGCCGATGTGCTCGCCGAGACGGGAGCGGCGAGTCACTGGCGGATGGAGGTGACGGAGCGCCCCGACGGGGTGACTATCGTCAACGACGCCTACAACGCCAACCCCGAATCGATGCGGGTGGCGTTGGAGACACTCGCCACGCTCGCCCGCGGTCGCCGCGGATGGGCTGTGCTCGGCCCGATGGCCGAGCTCGGGGAGGAGACCGCCGCCGCGCACGACGCGGTCGGTCGCCTGGTGGCGGAGCTCGGCATCGCACGGCTGGTCGTCGTCGGTGGGGAGGCCGCGCCGATGCACGTCGCGGCGACGCGGGACGGATCGTGGGAAGGGGAGTCGGTGCTCGTACCGGAGGTCGACGCGGCACGCGCGCTGCTCGACCGCGAGCTGCGGCCGGGCGACGTCGTCCTGGTGAAGGCCTCGCGATCGGCCGGGCTCGAGCGGGTCGCGCTCGCCCTCGGCGAGGTTGCGGCCCCGGCCGCCCCGATCGATGCGGAGGAGCGCCGGTGAAGTCGGTGCTCGTCGCCGCCCTGGTGGCGCTCGTCGTGTCGATCCTGTGCACGCCGGCCGCCATCAAGCTGTTCCGGCGCCACGGCTTCGGTCAGGAGATCCGCGACGACGGGCCGCAGACCCACCTCGCCAAGCGTGGCACCCCGACCATGGGCGGGGCCGTGATCATCCTCGGCACCGTCCTCGGCTACACGGTGTCCCACCTCGTCGTCGCCACCCAGACCGGTCGCGGGCCCACCGCCTCCGGGCTGCTCGTGCTCTACCTGATGGTCGTGCTCGGCCTCGTCGGTTTCCTCGACGACTTCATCAAGGTGCGCAAGCAACGCAGCCTCGGGCTCAACACGACGACGAAGCTGGTCGGCCAGCTGTTCGCCGCGGTGAGCTTCGCCGTACTGGCGCTGCAGTTCCACAGCCACGGCCGGCTGTCGCCCGCGTCGGTGCACCTGTCGTTCGTCCGCGACATCGCGGTCATCAGCTTCGGCTCGGTCGGCTTCGTCGTGTTCGCCGTACTGCTGATCAGCGGCTTCTCCAACGCCGTCAACCTCACCGACGGCCTCGACGGCCTCGCCGCCGGGAGCTCGGTGATGGTGCTCGGCGCCTACGTCATCATCAGCTTCTACCAGTTCCGCAACGCCTGCGGCGTCCTCGGCGCCAAGCCCGGCTGCTACGTGGTCCGCGATCCGCTCGACGTCGCGCTCGTCGCCGCGGCCGCATTGGGCGCCTGCTTCGGCTTCCTGTGGTGGAACGCCTATCCGGCCCGGATCATCATGGGCGACACCGGTTCGCTCGCCCTCGGTGGGCTGCTCGCCGGGATCGCCGTGATGACCCGCACCGAACTGCTGCTCGTCGTACTCGGAGGCCTGTTCGTCGTCGAGACCCTGTCGGTGGCCCTGCAGGTCGCCGTCTTCAAGGCAACCCGAAAACGGGTGTTCAACATGGCGCCCATCCACCACCACTTCGAATTAGCGGGGTGGCAGGAGATGACGGTCATCGTGCGGTTCTGGATCATCACCGGGCTCGCCGTGGCATTCGGGATGGGCCTGTTCTACGCGGAGTTCATCTCCTACGGACTGCCCGGATGAGCGGCCCGACGGACTATGTCGGGACACCGGTGCTGGTCGCCGGAGCGGGCGTTTCAGGGGCCTCCGCGGCACTAGCCCTGGCCCGAGTCGGCGCGGAGGTCACCGTCGTCGACCGGCGGGGCACGGACTCCAGCGGGCGGCTCGAGGCCGCCGGGATCGCCGTACTTCCGGAGCCGCCCGCGCCGCCCGACGGGACGAAGCTCGTGGTGACTTCACCGGGCCTGCGGCCGGATCACCCGCTGCTGCTCGCGGCCGCCGACGCAGGCATCGAGGTGATCGGCGACGTCGAACTCGCCTGGCGGCTGCGGCCGGCCGACGCCGCACCGTGGCTCGCGCTGACCGGGACCAACGGCAAGACGACGACCGTCGGCATGCTGGAGGCGATCCTGCGTGCCGCCGGGCTGCGCGCCGTCGCGACCGGCAACGTCGGGTTTCCAGTCGTCGACGCGGTCGACGCCGACCCGCCGTACGACGTGCTGGCCGTCGAGCTGTCGAGCTTTCAGCTGCACTGGAGTTCATCGCTGCGCCCGCGGGCGGCGGCCGTGCTCAACCTCGCTCCGGACCACGTCGACTGGCACGGTTCGTTCGATGCCTACGTGGCGGCGAAGGCCCGGATCCTCCAGCACGATGCCACGAACGTCGTGAACGCCGACGACCCGACGGTGCTCCGGCTCGCCCACGGGCTGCCCGACGCGGTCAGCTTCACCCTTGGCGAGCCGGGCCCGGGCCAGGTCGGGATCGTCGCCGGCAACCTGGTCGACCGCGCCTTCGGGATCGACCGGGGCACCGAGCAGAGCGTGGTCCTGGCCGGCGTCTCCGACGTACGTCCGATCGGGCCGCACAACGTCGCCAACGCCCTCGCCGCCGCCTCTCTGGCCCGCGCCTACGGCGTCACCGCGGTCGACGTACGCAACGGCCTGCGCGGCTTCGTTCCCGGTGCCCACCGCAATGCCCAGGTCGGTGTGGTCGGCGGTGCCGTCTACGTCGACGACAGCAAGGCGACCAACCCGCATGCGGCGGCGGCGTCGTTGTCCGCCTACGAGCGGGTGGTCTGGGTCGCCGGTGGCCAACTCAAAGGCGCCCCGATCGACGAACTCGTCGCCGCGGTGCATCCGCGGCTCGCCGCGGCCGTGTTGCTCGGCGCCGACCGGGCCCAGTTCGCGGACGCATTCGCGCGACACGCGCCGGATCTCCCGGTTGTCGAGGTCACCGCAGACGACGATGGAGCGATGACCGAGGTCGTGACCAAGGCTGCCGCGCTCGCCCGCCCGGGCGACACGGTGCTGCTCGCCCCGGCCGCGGCATCGCTGGACATGTTCGCCGACTACGCGGCGCGCGGCGACGCCTTCGCCGCGGCGGTTCGCGGGCTGGAAGAGGAATGACGGCGGGGGTCTCCAGCCGGACCGCGATCCGCCGCCGGCTGGCGTTTCTCGACCGACCGTTGACGTCCCTGCACCTGATCCTCGTCACCACCGGCCTGCTGACCGTGATCGGTCTGGTCATGGTCCTGTCGGCGTCCAGTGTGGACTCCTACGCCGCGACCGGATCGGCGTTCGACGTCTTCAAGAAGCAACTGATGTGGGTGGCCATCGGCGCCCCGATCTTCTGGCTGGGCATCCGGCTTTCCCCGAAGGCATACCGGCGGTTGGCCTATCCGGCGCTGGCGTTGTCATTCGTGGCGCTGCTGGCGGTGCTGGTGCCCGGCGTGGGAAACCTGGTGAGCGGTTCACGCCGGTGGATCGAGCTCGGTCCGTTGCAGCTGCAACCCTCCGAGCCGGCCAAGCTCGCGCTCGCGCTGTGGGGCGCAGACCTGCTGGTACGCAAGGAGAAGCTGCTCGACCAATGGCGGCATCTGCTGATCCCGATCGTGCCGGTCGCGATCGCCGCATGTGCACTCGTGATGCTCGAGCCCGATCTCGGTACGACGATCTGCGTGGTCCTGGTGCTGTTCGGTCTACTGTGGACGGTCGGTGCTCCGGGTCGGTTGTTCGTGCTGCTCGCGAGCACGACCATCGGCGCCGTGGTCGTGCTGATCATGATCGAGCCCTACCGGATGACCAGGTTCACCAGCTTCCTCAATCCCTTCAAAGACCAGAGCGACAAGGGCTATCAGGCGGCTGAGGGCCTCTACTCCCTGTCGAGCGGTGGCTGGTTCGGGGTCGGCTTGGGGCAGAGCCGGTTCAAGTGGGGGCTGCTGCCCAACGCGCACACCGACTACATCTTCGCGATCGTCGGTGAGGAGCTCGGGCTCGTCGGGAGCCTGCTCGTGCTGGCGCTGTTCGCGGTGCTCGCCTACGCCGGTCTGCGGATCGCCAGGCGCGCGACCGACCCGTTCGTCCGGCTGGCCAGCGCCGCGGTCACCGTGTGGCTGGTCGGGCAGGCCCTGATCAACATCGGTTACGTGACGGGGCTGTTGCCGGTCACCGGAATTCCGCTCCCGCTGATCTCCTTCGGTGGGACCTCGTTGATCGTCACGCTGTTCGCCCTGGGCATGCTGGCCTCCTTCGCCCGCCATGAGCCGGCTGCGGCCGCGGCGTTGCGGGCCCGAGGACCGAGCCGGATGGCCCGCATCCTGTGGCTGCCGGCACCGGCGGAGCCACGACCGAAGTCGGCCAGGATCACCCGGATCCGCCGGCCCCCCGAGCGGGCGACCGGTCCCGCCCCCCGTGGTCGGGGCAGCGGGCGCGCCGGCACCGTCCTGCCGGCCACCGGCACCGACGGACGCCGGACCCGGTGAGCCGCCCGCTGTCCGTCGTGGTCGCCGGCGGCGGGACCGCCGGGCACATCTCCCCGGCGCTCGCCCTCGCCGACCGCCTGCGCGAGGACGATCCGACGGTGCGGATCACCGCCCTCGGCACCGCGCGTGGGCTGGAGGTCGAGATGATCCCGGCCCGCGGCTACGACCTGGAGCTGATCCCGTCCGTGCCGCTGCCGCGTAAGCCCACCGCCGACCTGCTCCGCATGCCCGGGCGGGTCGCCGCCGCCGTCCGCGCCGCCGGAGCGGTGCTCGAGCGGTCCGCCGCCGACGTCCTGGTCGGGTTCGGCTCCTACGTCGCCCTTCCCGCCTATCTCGCGGCCCGGCGCCGCCGGCTGCCGTTCGTCGTGCACGAGGCCAACATCCGTCCCGGCCTGGGCAACCGCATCGGTGCCCGCCTGACGCCGCACGTCGCGGTGGTCAACGAGGCGATCCGGCTGCCGCACGCCCGGGTGGTCGGGCTCCCGTTGCGCGCGACGATCCGCGATCTCGACCGCGCGGGCGCGCGCGGCGCGGCCCGCGAGCACTTCGGGCTCGACCCGGACCGCCCGACCCTGCTGGTGACCGGCGGCTCGCAGGGCGCCCGCTCGCTGAACCGGGCGGCGACCGCCGCCGCCCCGGCGCTGCGGGCGGCGGGGGTGCAGGTGCTGCTCGTCGCCGGGCCGAAGAACGTCGTGTCGGTCGCGGATGTGTCCGGTGGTCCGCCCTACGTCGTACTCCCGTTCCTCGAGGAGATGGACCTCGGCTACGCCGCCGCCGACATGGTGCTGTGCCGGTCCGGGATGAACACCGTGTCCGAGCTGACCGCCGTCGGCCTCCCGGCGGCCTACGTCCCGCTGCCCATCGGCAACGGCGAGCAGCGGCTCAACGCGCTTCCGGTGGTGCAGGCCGGCGGCGGGCTGCTCGTCGACGACGCCGACCTGTCCCCGGCCTGGATCGAGTCGGAGCTGATACCGGTCCTACGCGACTCCGCACGCCTTGCGAGCATGGGTCGAGCCGCGGCGGCGTTGGGCCACCGCGACGCCGATGTCGCGCTCGCGCGCATGGTGGTGGAGGTGGCACGCCGGTGACCGGCCCCGAAGGTATTGGCCCCGAAGGTATTGGCCCCGAAGGTATTGGCCCCGAGAGTCCTGGCCCGGCGAAGGCCGACCTGGGCGTGGTGCATTTCGTCGGCATCGGCGGGGTGGGGATGAGCGGGATCGCCCGCATCATGCTGGCCCGCGGCTACACCGTGTCCGGCAGCGACGCCAAGGAGTCGACCATCCTGGCGGCGTTGCGGGCACTCGGCGCGACGGTGCACGTCGGCCACCGCGCGGACAACCTCGGTGCGGCCGACACCGTCGTGGTGTCCACCGCGATCCGGCCGAGCAATCCGGAGCTCGCCGAGGCCAGGCGCCGCGGGCTGCTGGTGATCCCGCGGGCCGCGGCCCTCGCCGCCGTGATGGCCGGGCGCCGTGGCGTCGCCGTCGCCGGGACCGCGGGCAAGACGACCACCACGTCGATGCTCACCGTCGCCGCCCAGCACTGCGGCGTCGACCCGTCGTTCGCGATCGGCGGTGACCTCAACGAGTCGGGGTCCAACGCGCACAACGGCTCCGGGGATCTGTTCATCGCCGAGGCGGACGAGAGCGACGGGTCCTTCCTGCTGCTCTCGCCGGCCGCGGCCGTGGTCACCAACGTCGAGGTCGACCACCTCGACCAGCACGGCACCCCGCAGGCCTACGTGCGGGCCTTCGAGGACTTCCTCGGCCGCATCGACCCGGGCGGCTTCCTCACCGTCGGCATCGACGATCCCGGCGGCCGGCGGCTGGCCGAGGTCGCCCGCGGGCTGCCGCTGACGGTGCGCACCTACGGCACGGCCGACGACGCCGACCTGCGGCTGATCGGTGTCTCCGTCCGGCCGGACGGGACGTCGTACGACGCCGTGCTCGACGGCGCCCCGCTCGCGTCGATACGGATCGGTGTCGCGGGCCACCACATGGCGTTGAACTCCGCGGCCGCGCTGCTCACCGGGCTGCAGCTCGGCCTGCCGCTCGACCCGCTCCTGGCCGGCCTCACGGCCTTCACCGGAGTCCGGCGGCGGTTCGAGTACAAGGGAATGGCCGGGGGAGTCCGGGTCTACGACGACTACGCACACGCCCCGACGAAGATCGCCGCCCAGCTGCGCGCCGCCCGTGTGGTCGCCGGCTCCGGGCGGCTCATCGTGGCCTTCCAGCCGCACCTCTACAGCCGCACCCAGGCCTTCGGTGAGGAGCTCGGTACGGCGCTCGGGCTGGCCGACGAGGTCGTGGTGATGGCGGTCTACGGCGCCCGCGAGGACCCGATCCCCGGGGTCACCGGCGCGGCGGTCGCGGCCGCCGTACCGCTGCCGGCCGAGCAGGTGCGCTTCGAGCCGTCGTGGTCGGCGGTGGCGCCGACCCTGGCCGCCACGGCGCGGCCGGGCGACGTGATCGTCACCATGGGCGCCGGAGACGTCACGATGGTCGGCCCGGAGGTGCTCGTCGAGCTGGACGGGGGCGTGCCGTGAGGACACTCGCCGACGACCGGTCCCGGCAGGCCGGCCGGCCGACGGGGTCGCGCCGGCGTCGGCCGCGGCGTCGCACGTTGATCGCTGCCGCACTGCTCGTCGTCGTCCTCGCCGGCTGCTACGTCGTCTTCTTCACCGCCCTCTTCAGCGTCCGGTCGGTCACCGTGACCGGGCTGTCGCGGCTGACCCGCGGGCAGGTACTCGCCGCGGCCGCTGTGCCGCGCGGCGTCCCGCTGGTGCGCGTCGACACCGCACCGGTGCGCGAGCGGGTGGCGGCGTTGCCCCGGGTCGCGAAGGTCGAGGTCAGCCGCAAGTGGCCGTCGGGGCTCGTGATCGCGATCCACGAACGCACCGGCGTGGCCTACGTCGTCCGTGATGGCAAGCCGTGGCTGGTCGACGCGTCCGGGTATCGCTTCGCCGCGGTCGCGACCGCCACCGGCCTGCCCCGCCTCGCGACGGCCGACGCCCCGCGCGCCGCGCGTCGTGCCGCCGTCGACGTGGTGGCCCATCTGCCGGCCGCACTGCGGTCGATCACCGTGAGCGTCTCGGTCACCGACCCCGACCACGTCACCCTCAACCTCACCCACAACCGCACCGCCCTGTGGGGCGGCACCGGGCAGATGACCATCAAGGGCCGTGCCCTGCTGGCACTGCTCAAGCGACCGGGGACGACGTACGACGTGAGCACCCCGCCGGTCGTCGTCGTCCACTGACATCTAGCCCCCGGCACTCCTTTCATGATCGTGATCGGATGAAGCCGCGAAACGCCGTACAAATCCGATCACGATCATGAAAGTTCGGGGGCGCCGAACCCCATGATCAAGAGGGGATTCGTACGGCGTTTCGTACCGAAATCCCCTCTTGATCATGAAGGGGTGGTGCGGCGCAGCCAGATGGTGAGGCCGAGGTCGTCGTCCTCGGCGACCTCGTAGCCCTCCGGTGACGCCGGGGCGCCCTCGTCGACCGAGGTGGCCAGCACCTCCGCCGCCAGCTGCCCGGCGTGCCGGCGGACCGCCTCCGCCGGTTCGGGGGAGCCGCCGACCCGCCAGTGCAGCGCGATGCGGTCGGTGACCTCGAACCCGGCGTTCTTGCGTGCGTCCTGGACGAACCGCACCACGTCGCGGACCAGGCCGAGCAGCCGCAGCTCGTGCGTCAACTCCAGGTCGAGGGCGACGGTGTCCGGTCCCGCCGACGCGACCGCCCAGCCCGAGCGGGGCGTCTCGGAGACGACCACCTCGTCGCCGCCGATCGGCACCGGCTCACCGTCCACCTCGACCGCCGCGGTTCCGTTCCGGTACGCCGCGACGAACGCACCTACGTCGGCCTGCTGGATCGCCGATGCGACCGCCTGGGTCCGCTTGCCGAAGCGCCGGCCCAGCTCGCGGAAGTTCGGCTTGACCGCGACCTCGACGAGCTCGTCGGCGTCGGCCAGGGACGCCAGCTCCACGACGTTGAGCTCATCGCGGACCTGGTCCACGAGGTCGCGCGGAATCCGTCCCCAGCCGGGGGCAGAGATCAGCGCGCGCGACAGCGGCTGGCGGACCTTGACCTTCGAGTCGGCCCGCGCCGAGCGCCCGAGCTCGACCAGCCGGCGCACCAGCGCGACCTGCGCAGCGACGTCGTCGTCGATCGCCCGGGGATCGGCCTGTGGCCACTCGGCCAGGTGGACCGAGTCACCGGACCCGGTCGTCGCGAACAGCGCCGACCACACCCGCTCGGTCACGAACGGCACGAACGGCGCCAGCAGCAGCGTCAGCATCCGCAGGCACTCGTGCAGCGTCGAGAGCGCGGCCGGGTCGCCGTCCCAGAACCGGCGCCGCGACCGGCGTACGTACCAGTTGGACAGGTCGTCGATGTAGGCGCTCAGGGCCCGCCCGGCGCGGGCGGTGTCGAAGTCCTCCAGCGCCGCGTCCACCTCGGCGGCGAGCCGGTGCACCCCGGAGCGTGCCCACCGGTCGAGCACCGTCGGCTCGCCGGATTGCCCTGTCTCCCAACGGTTCGCGCGCGCGTACAGCGACTGGAAGGACGCCACCGACCAGTAGGTGCGCAGCACCCTGGACGCGATCTCGTCGAGCACCTTGTGCCCGACCCGCCGCGACGACCACGGCGAGCCGGTGCAGAGCATGAACCAGCGCACCGCGTCGGCGCCGTGCCGTTCCATCAGCGGGATCGGCTCGAGGATGTTGCCGAGGTGCTTACTCATCTTGCGGCCGTCCTCGGCGAGGATGTGGCCGAGGCAGAGCACCGTGCGGTAGGCGTTCTCGTCGTTGACGAGTGTCCCGATCGCCATCAACGAGTAGAACCAGCCGCGCGTCTGGTCGATCGCCTCGCAGATGAAGTCGGCCGGGTACGAGGCGCGCGCGATGTCGGCGTTGCGGTACGGCGCGCCGAACTGCGCGAACGGCATCGCGCCCGAGTCGAACCACGCATCGATCACCTGCGGCACCCGCCGGTAGGTCCCTTCCTCGCCGTCGCGGGTGAACGTGACTTCGTCGACGAACGGACGGTGCGGATCGGCCAGGTCCACGCCGGACAGTTCCTGCAGTTCGGCCAGCGAGCCCACGCACACCATGCGGGACGGGTCGGCGTCGTTGCGCCAGACCGGCAACGGCGTCCCCCAGAACCGGTCGCGCGACAGCGCCCAGTCGATGTTGTTGTTCAGCCAGTCGCCGTATCGGCCGTGCTTGATGCGGTCGGGGTACCACGTGGTGCGTTCGTTCTCCGCGAGCAGCCGGTCCTTGATCGCGGTGGTGCGGACGTACCAGGACGGCAGCGCGTAGTACATCAGCGGGGTGTGGCAGCGCCAGCAGTGCGGATAGCTGTGCGTGTAGGGGACGTGCCGGAACAGCAGTCCACGCGCCTTCAGGTCCGCGACCAGGAGTTCGTCGGCGTCCTTGAAGAAGACACCGCCGACGACCGGAAGTTCCGGCTCGAAGTGCCCGTCCCGCCCGATCGGGTTGACCACGGGGAGCCCGTAAGCCCGGCCCGACGCCATGTCGTCGGCGCCGAACGCCGGCGCCTGGTGGACGAGGCCCGAACCGTCGTCGGTGGTGACGTAGTCGGCGAGGACGACGATGTTGGCGTTCTCGAGTGGTACGTAGTCGAACGGGCGCCGGTAACGCCAGCGTTCGAGCTCGCGTCCGGTGCAGGTGGCGAGCACCTCGGCGTCGTCACCGAGGAGCTTGCCGACCAGCGCCTCCGCGACGACGAGCGTTTCTTCGCCGGACCGCGCTAGCGCGTAGGTGACGTCCGGGTTGACCGCGACCGACACGTTCGACACGAGCGTCCACGGCGTCGTCGTCCACACGAGGAGGTCGGCCCGTCCGGCCCACGGGCCGGACGTCAGCGGAAACCGCACATACACCGAGGGATCGGTGACCTCCTCGTAGCCCTGCGCCACCTCATGGTCGGACAGTCCCGTCCCGCACCGCGGGCAGTACGGCGTGACCCGGTAGTCCTCGACCAGCAGGCCCTTGTCGAAGATCTGCTTCAGCGCCCACCAGACCGACTCGACGTAATCCGGCCGCATCGTCCAGTAGGCGTTGTCGTAGTCGGCCCAGTAGCCCATCCGCTCGCTCATCGCCTCGAACACGTCGACGTGCCGCTGGACGTTCTCGCGGCACTTCGCGTTGAACTCCGCGATGCCGTAGGCCTCGATATCCGGCTTACCGGTGAAGCCGAGTTCCTTCTCGACGGCGAGCTCGACGGGCAGGCCGTGGCAGTCCCAGCCGGCCATGCGGGGGACGTGGTAGCCCTTCATGGTCTTGAACCGGGGGAAGACATCCTTGAAGACACGCGCCTCCACGTGATGCGTGCCGGGCATGCCGTTGGCCGTCGGCGGACCTTCGTAGAACGTCCAGGTCGGACCCTGCGCGGTCTGCTCGAGGCTGCGCCGGAAGACCTTGCCTGCGCGCCATTGCGCGATGACGTCGCGGTCGAGAGCGGCCAGATCGACGTGGGCCGGAAGCGGCTGGTAGCCGGGCACGGGCGGAACTCCCTCGAGTGTGGCGGCTCGAGGGACGACACTCGCGTGCCGCGGTACCACCCTCGTTGACCCGCGGGGGACGGCCGCGGGCCCACTTCGTTCGGTGTCCGGGTCTACCGGGTCGCGGGCCCCCAACATGGGTGCGGTGCGGCCGTTCTTCCGGTGCTCGGAGGTGATGTCGCGGCGGGTCCGGCCCCCGGGCTCACACCGTCCCCGGGTCGCTCTGCGCTGAGTTCCGCCCCGACGTGTCCTCGTCGTTGCCGCCTCAATGGTAGCGAGCCGGACAGAGCGGCCACGACACGCGGATCCCGATATTTCCGCGACACGCGGCGCGGTGCTTGAACGGCCCGCAGGCGCTCTTTACTGTCCGACCTATCGCTCAGGTTGACATAACTATAAGGGTCTACCTGAGGATGAGAGTCCAGCCCATCGAACCCGAGACAAGCTGCCCCAGACGCGGCAACAGGAAGGCAGTCGAATGACCCCTCCGCAGAACTACCTCGCGATCATCAAGGTCGTCGGAATCGGCGGCGGCGGCGTCAACGCCGTCAACCGGATGATCGAGGTCGGGCTCAAGGGTGTCGAGTTCATCGCGATCAACACCGACGCGCAGGCGCTGCTGATGAGCGACGCCGACGTCAAGCTGGACGTGGGCCGGGAGCTGACCCGGGGCCTCGGCGCGGGCGCCGACCCCGACGTGGGCCGGCAGGCCGCCGAGGACCACAGCGAGGAGATCGAGGAGGTGCTCAAGGGCGCCGACATGGTCTTCGTGACCGCGGGCGAGGGCGGCGGCACCGGGACCGGCGGGGCGCCGGTCGTGGCCAGTATCGCCCGCAAGCTCGGCGCACTCACGATCGGCGTCGTGACCCGTCCGTTCACCTTCGAGGGCAAGCGGCGGGCGACCGCGGCCGAGGACGGCATCGACGGACTGCGCAACGAGTGCGACACGCTGATCGTGATCCCCAACGACCGGCTGCTGCAGATCAGCGACGCGTCCGTCAGCGTCATGGACGCGTTCAAGAGCGCCGACCAGGTGCTGCTCTCCGGTGTCCAGGGCATCACCGACCTGATCACCACACCGGGCCTGATCAACCTCGACTTCGCCGACGTGAAGTCGGTGATGAGCGGGGCCGGCTCGGCGCTGATGGGTATCGGCAACGCGCGCGGCGACAACCGCGCCGTCACCGCGGCCGAGATGGCGGTCGCCAGCCCGCTGCTCGAAGCCAGCATGGACGGGGCGCACGGTGTGCTGCTGTCCATCTCCGGCGGTTCCGACCTCGGACTGTTCGAGATCAACGAGTCCGCATCGCTGGTCGCGAATGCGGCACATCCCGACGCCAACATCATCTTCGGTGCCGTGATCGACGACGCCCTTGGTGACGAGGTACGGGTCACGGTGATCGCGGCCGGGTTCGACGGCGGTGCCCCGACCTACAAGAAGGCCGAACCCGCCCGCCAGGCCCGTCCGGAGAGTTCCGCGGCCGTCGCCGGATCGTCGACGACCGGGTCGGCCGGGTCCACCGCGGCCGCCCCGGCTGCGGAGCCGGCGGCTCCGCGCACCGGAGGGGCGGCGCCGTCGCCCCACGCGGCGCCGGCCGCGACGCCCAATCCGGCACCGGCGCCGGCGGGCAACGTCGGCCGGGCGGTCGGCCGCCGGGCCGTGGAATTCGAGGACGAACTCGACGTCCCCGACTTCCTCAAGTCCTGACCACGTCGTAGGGATGCCGGTTCGTCGCGTCGTCACCTCCCGCGCCGGAGGTGTCAGCGCGGCGCCGTACGACACCTTCAACCTCGGCCGGAGCGTCGGCGACGACCCGGCCGCGGTCGACCGCAACCGGGCCCGGCTCGCCGCCGAGCTCGGGGTGGCGGACGAGCGGTTCGTCTGGATGGACCAGATCCACGGTGCGCGGGTGGCCCGGGTCGACGGGCCGCGTCCGACTCCGGTGCCCGGCACCGACGGCCTGGTCACCGCCACCCCGGGTCTGGTGCTGGTCGTCCTGGTCGCCGACTGCGTGCCGGTGCTGCTCGCCGACGCCGAAGCCGGGGTCGTCGGGGCCGTGCACGCCGGGCGGCCCGGCGCCCGGATCGGCATCGCCCGGCAGGCGGTCGCCGCGATGGTCGCGGCCGGCGCCCAGCCGGAGCGCATCGATGTGCTGCTGGGCCCGGCGATCTGTGGCCGGTGCTACGAGGTGCCCGCCGACATGCAGGCCGACGTCGAGGCGGCGCTGCCGGGCAGCGCCTGTGCGACGGCGACCGGCACCCACGGGCTGGACCTGCGGGCCGGACTCGCCCGGCAGCTCCTCGCCGCCGGTGTCGGCAAGGTGGTCGTCGACCCGCGGTGTACGGCGGAGGATCCCGACCTGTTCAGCTACCGGCGCGACGGTGTGACCGGCCGCCAGGCGGGGATCGCGTGGCGCAGCTGAGCGAGGATCCGCGCACGGCGCAGCTGGCCGCCAACCTCGCCGAGGTCCGGGACCGGATCGCCCGGGCCGCCCGCGACGTCGGCCGCGATCCGGGCGAGGTGGCGCTGATCGCGGTGACGAAGACCTTCGACGCCGACGACGTACGCCGCCTGGCCGCTCTCGGGATCGCCGAGTTCGGCGAAAACCGGGACCAGGAGGCGGCACCCAAGGCCGCCGCCGTACCGGACGTCCGCTGGCACTTCCTCGGCCGCATCCAGCGCAACAAGATCCGTTCGATCGCCTCCTACGCCGACAGCGTCGACAGCGTCGACCGGACCGTGCTCGTCGACCCGCTCGACCGGGCCGTCGCTGATCGGGCCATCGCTGACCGGGCCGCCGCGCAGAGCGCTCCGCTCGACGTTCTGGTGCAGGTCAGCCTCGACGGCGACCCGGCCCGAGGAGGCGTCCGCGCCGCCGACCTGCCGGCCTTGGCCGACCGGGTCGAGGCGGCGGAGCACCTGCGGCTGGCCGGGCTGATGGCCGTCGCCCCGCTCGGCGGCGACGTCGAGCGGAGCTACGCCGATCTCGCCGACCTCGCCGCCCGGATCCGGGCGGCGCATCCGCAGGCGAGGGCGCTCTCGGCCGGTATGAGCGGCGATCTCGAGGCCGCCGTACGCCACGGGTCCACCCAGGTGCGTGTCGGGACGGCGTTGCTGGGAGGCAGGCCGCCCGTCGTCAGGTAACCTCGCCGCAGAAGATTTACCGCTCTCCCGAGGAAGGACGCCCGATGGCCGGCGCCATGCGCAAGATGGGAATCTACCTCGGGCTCGTCGAGGACGAGGAGCGTCCCAGCGACGCTGCGGACTATGACGACTACGACGAGTACGCCGACGAATCCCCAGCGGTCCCGGCCCGCCGCGACCGCACCGCCGTACGACCCTGGTCGGAGGAGACGCCAGCCGTGACCGACGTGGGCTACGACGATGTTCCGCTCTCCCGGATCACCACCCTGCATCCCCGCACCTACAACGAGGCCCGCACCATCGGCGAACATTTCCGCGATGGCGTGCCGGTCATCATCAACCTCACCGAGATGGACGACGCGGACGCCAAGCGCCTCGTCGACTTCGCCGCTGGGCTCTCCTTCGGCCTGCGGGGCAGCATCGAGCGTGTGACGAACAAGGTCTTCCTGCTGTCTCCGCAGAACGTCCACGTCACCGCCGAGGACAAGGCCCGCATCGCTGAGGGCGGCTTTTTCAACCAGAGTTGATGTCGGTGAGCGATTTCTGGCAGGCCCTGCACTTCCTGCTCCTGGTCTTCCTCCTGCTGCTGGTTGCCCGCTTCGTCGTGGAGTGGGTCATGCAGTTGGCGAGGCACTGGCGGCCGGGCGGATTGGTGGCCGCAGGGCTGGAAGTGGTCTACTCGGCTACTGATCCACCCTTGAAACTCCTCCGTCGGGTGATCCCGCCGCTCCGGCTGGGCGGGATCAGTATCGACCTGGGGTTTATTGTTTTGTTTTTCGTCGTCTACATCTTGATGAGCGTGGTAGCCAGTCTTGCCGTGTGACGAGCCGTACCAGTGGCCGGTCCCCCGTACCGGCCACATCCCCATGCTGAGGTGATCCCATGCCCCTTACTCCCGCTGACGTCCATAATGTGGCGTTCAAGAAGCCGCCGATCGGCAAGCGCGGTTACGACGAAGACGAGGTCGACGAGTTCCTCGACCTGGTCGAGACCGAGCTGTCCCGGCTGATCGAAGAGAACAACGACCTGAAGTCCCAGCCGGCCGCCGGCAGGTCGACGGCCCCCGCGGCCGCTGCGCCAGCCGCTCCCGCCGCGCCGCCCGCAGCCGAGGCCGGGTCGACCGGTGACGCGGCCGCCGCGGCTGCGGCCGGCGCCGCCGTCGCCGCGAACGAGGGCGACCAGGTCAAGGCCGTCCGGATGCTGGCGCTCGCCCAGGAGACGGCCGACCGGCACGTCTCCGAGGCGAAGTCCGAGGCCGACCGGGTGCTCGCCGGTGCGCGGTCCGAGGCGCAGCGTCTGGTCGCCGACGCCCGGGGCAAGGCCGACGGCCTGACCGGGGAGTCGCGGACCCGCGCCGAGTCGATCGAACGCGACGCCCGCAACAAGGCTGCAGCGCTCACCGACGAGGCTGAGCGGCGTCACCAGGAGGTCATGGGCAGCCTCAGCACCCAGAAGGGTGAACTGGAGAAGGCGGTCGAGCATCTGCGCGTCTTCGAGCGGGAGTACCGCTCCCGGATGACGACCTACTTCGAGAGCCAGCTGCAGGATCTGCGCGGGTCCGAGACGCTGCAGCCCTCCGGTGGCCCGGCGCGGGCCGGTGCGGGCCGGGCGCACTCGGTCGACGGCCAGGCGGGCGGGACCGACCGGCCGGTCGGGTGACCCGGGCCGGCACGGCAGGGACCTGTCCGGCTGGAGTCCGGGACGACGTGTGATCATCCTCAGTCTGCTGCTGGTTCTCGCGTCGGCGGCCCTGCTGGCCGCGGGCGTCGTCGACGGCAGCCATCCGTTGATCTGGGCGTCGATCGGCGCCAGTGTGGTCGCGGCCGGCGCCCTGGCGGCATCGATCGTCTACCGGCGCAACCGGCTGCCCGAAACCGGTCCGCTGGGTACGTCGAGCCTGGGCCGCAGCGGCGAGACCCAGCAGTTGCCGGCGATGCCGCCGACCGGGGCGCCGCCGACCGGGGCGCCGATCGGGTCGTTCGGACCGGCCGGGACCACCGACGCCGTGGCCGCGACCGAACCAGCCGCAGCTGCCGACGCGGACACGACCGACTACCCCGATCCGCCGGACGAGCCGGCCGAAGAGGACGTCTCGGCGCCCGACGCCCTCCGGGTGGTCGACAGCACCGACGAGGTCCTGGTCGTCGACGGCCGGCCGAGATATCACGTCGCCGGCTGCCCGCATCTGTCCGGCAAGGAGGCGGTGCCGTTGAGCCGCCTCGAGGCCCGGGAAGCCGGGTTCACCCCCTGTTCGCTCTGTGCGCCCGACGCGACCTTCGCCGATGCGATACGCCGCCGTGCCGCCGGCGGATGATCGACTGCTGACCGCGCCCCGTCAGGGCGCTGACGCGGACCGGCCTGCACCATGAGCGGACCGGTCGACCTGGCCGTTCTCCTAGGCGCCGCGGTGGTGCTGGTCGCCGTACTCGCGGTGCGGGTGTCCGATCGATTCGGGCTTCCCACCCTGCTGATCTACCTCGGGCTCGGCCTCGCCCTCGGCGAGGCCGGCCTCGGCGTGCACTTCGACAACGCGTCGCTGACCCGCACCCTGGGGCTGTCCGCGCTCGTCCTCATCCTCGCCGAAGGCGGCCTGTCGACCCGCTGGCCGACGGTGCGCCGGGCGATGGTGCCGGGCGTCGTGCTGGCCACGATCGGCTTCGGGATCAGCGTCGCCGTCACCGCGGGTGCGGCGATCCTGATCCTCGGCTTCGACGCCCGGGACGGCCTGCTGCTCGGGGCGATCGTCTCCTCCACCGACGCCGCCGCCGTCTTCGCCACCCTCCGGCGGCTGCCGCTGCGCGGCCGGCTGGCCGCCATCCTCGAGGTCGAGTCCGGCGTCAATGACGCCCCCGCCGTGATCCTGGTCGTCGTGTTGTCGGCCGCCCACGGGCGGTCCGTGGCCGGCACCGCCGGGCTCATCGTCTACGAACTGATCGTGGGGGCGGTGATCGGTCTGGTGGTCGGCGTCGCCGGTGCCGCGGTCCTGCGCCGCAGCGCGCTCCCGTCCGCCGGGCTCTACCCACTCGCGACCGTCGCGTTCGCCGTGCTCGGGTACGCCGTCGCGTCGGTCGCCCACGCGTCCGGCTTCCTGGCGGTCTACCTCGCCGGTCTGGTACTCGGCAATTCGACCCTGCCGCACCGCCGGGCGACCCTGGGATTCGCCGAAGGGCTCGGCTCGCTGGCCCAGATCGGGCTGTTCGTGCTGCTCGGGCTGCTGGTCAGTCCCGACGCGCTGCCCGCCGCGATCCTGCCCGGCCTGGCCGTGGGCGCCGTACTTCTCGTCGTGGCACGCCCGCTCGCGGTGTTCTTCAGCGTGATCTGGTTCCGGCTCCGCCTGCGGGAGCACCTGTTCCTGTCCTGGGCGGGGCTGCGCGGCGCCGTACCCATCGTGCTGGCCACCATCCCGATCAGTGCCGGCCGGCCGCACGCGGACGCTCTGTTCAACACCGTGGTGGTCCTCGTCATCGTCTTCACCCTGATCCAGGGCACCTCGCTGCCCTGGGTCGCCGTACGGCTTGACGTCCTCGAGCGGGCCGCCCCGCGCGAGGTGACGGTCGAGGCGGCGCCCCTGGAGGAGCTCGGCGCCGACCTGCTGCAGGTCCAGGTGCCGGTCGGCTCCCGCCTGCACGGCGTCTACGTCGACGAGCTCCGGTTGCCGGCCGGCGCGGCGCTGTCGCTGGTCGTGCGATCAGGGGCGAGTTTCGTGCCGGACGGACAGACCCGACTGGCCCGGGGGGACGCGCTCCTCATCGTGGCGACGTCGGCGGCCCGCCGGGAGACCGAGCGGCGGCTGCGTGCGGTGAGCCGGGCCGGCAAGCTGGCCCGGTGGTGGGGGGAGCACGGCGATCCGGACCTGCCCGGCTGAGCGACCGGCCGCCGGCCGGCCGCGCGTCACGTTGTCGCGCCCGGCGCGGACTCGTATCCTGATCGGTCACTTGCGATCGTTCGGCCATCGGCAGGCACCGACCGGTGCCTGCCGAGTGACGTGGAGGCGGTGTAGCTCGACCGTGGCGGACAACACTGGTAGGTCGCCGGCCCGTAAGCCGGCGCGGGGGGGCGCTACGAGAGGTGTCGCCTCGGCAGGGCCGACGTCGAAGAAGACGTCGGCGTCAGGTCGGACATCAGCGACGAAAGCAGCCGCGAAGCGGGGAACGGCCCAGAAGTCGGCGGCCCAGAAGTCGGCGGCCCAGAAGCCTGCGGCCAAGAAGCCGACGAGCACCAAGGCCTCGGGGACGAAGGCCGGATCGACCAAGGCGGCCCGGGGGGCCGGCGCGACGAAAGTCACGGCCAAGAAGGCGGGTGCCAGCACGATGACGGTCCAGCAGACGACTACCCAGACCACCACCGCTGAGAAGGCGCCGCCGACGAAGGCGCCGGCGAAGAAGGCTCCTGCCGAGAAGGCGCCCGCCAAGACGGCGCCGCCCAAGAAGGCGTCGGCAAAGAAGGCGCCGGCAAAGAAGGCGCCGGCCAAGAAGGCTCCCGCCAAGGCGCCGGCCAGCAAGACGGCCCCGGCGAAGGGACGCAAGGCCACCGCGACCACGGCGCCGCCATCGGCGAAGCCGGTCAAGAAGGCTCCCGCCAAGAAGGCGGCGGCCGAAAAGGCTCCCGCCAAGGCGCCCGCAAAGAAGGCGCCGGCCAAGAAGGCGGCGAAGAAGGCGCCGGAGAAACTGTCGCTGCCCCCGGTACCCGCCGGTGACGCCTGGACCGAGGCCGAGCTGGTCGAGGTGCGGGTCGAGCTGGTCGCCCAGCTCGAGGAGCTGCGCGCCGAGTACAGCGTCTCGATCGCCGAGATCGAGGACCTGCAGTCCCAGGCCAACGACGGGGCCGGCGACGACCAGGCCGACGCCGGCACCAAGACCTTCGAGCGCGAACAGGAGATGTCGATCGCCAACAACCGGTTCGATCTGCTGACGCAGACGGAGCGGGCGATCGAGCGGATCGACGCCGGCACCTACGGCCGGTGCGAGTCGTGCGGCAACCCGATCGCGAAGGCCCGGCTGCAGGCGTTCCCGAGCGCGACCTTGTGCGTGACCTGCAAACAGCGTGAAGAGCGCCGCTGAGCCGACCCGCCCGGACGACCCGGCCGCCGGGCGGCCGTCCGGCCGGGGTCGGGACAATGGACCCGTGACCGGTCCCGAGGGCGACGAATCGCCGTCCGGGGCGCCGGTGGGCGAGCCGGCTCCGGCCCGACGTCGTACCCGGTGGGTCTTCCTGATCGCGGCGGCCGTGCTCGCACTCGACGCGATCAGCAAGGCCGTGGTGGTCGCCACGTTGTCCGACCATTCGCCCGTGCGGGTGCTCGGCGGCCTGTTCTACCTGGTCGAGGCACGCAACACCGGCGCCGCCTTTTCCCTCGCCGCGGGCGCCACGATCATCTTCACCCTGATCGCGGTCGCGGTGGTCGTGATCATCGTCCGGGCCGCGTCGCGGCTCCGCTCGATCGGCTGGGCGGTGGCGTTCGGGCTGATCCTCGGCGGTGCCGCCGGCAACCTCGTCGACCGCCTGGCCCGGGCACCCGGCCCGCTGCGGGGCGCGGTCGTCGACTGGATCAGCCTGCTGGATCCCTACGGCCGGGTCTGGCCGATCTTCAACCTCGCCGACTCGGCGATCGTCTGCGGCGGCATCTGTGCGGTCGTCCTGGTGCTCTTCGGCTACGACATCGGCGGGGGCCGGCGGACCGGGCGGCGGCCCAAGTGAGGCGCAACCACCGCTGACCGGTTCCGTGGCGTCGTGCCACCATTGGTGATCGTGAGCAGCCCTTCGACCGAGCAGCGCGGGCTACCCGTCCCGGAGGGTCTGGACGGGTTGCGGGTCGACGCCGCCCTGGCCCGGCTCTTCGGGTTCTCCCGGACCCGCGCCGCCGGGCTGATCGACACCGGTCAGGTGTCGGTCGACGGCCGCCCCGCACGACGGTCCGACCGGATCCCGGCCGGATCGTGGCTCGAGGTGAGCCTGCCCGCGCCGGACGGTCCGCCGCCCGGCCCGCCGCAGCCGGTGCCCGGCCTCACCGTGATCTACGCCGACGACGACATCGCGGTGGTCGACAAGCCGATCGGTGTCGCCGCCCACCCCAGCCCGGGCTGGGACGGGCCGACCGTCGTCGGCGCGGTCGCCGCGATGGGGCACCGCGTCTCGACCAGCGGCGCGGCCGAGCGCCAGGGCATCGTGCACCGCCTCGACGCGGGCACGACCGGTCTGATGGTGATTGCGAAGAGCGAGCGGGCCTACCGCGTACTCAAGGACGCGTTCCGCGACCGCACCGTCGACAAGGGCTACCACGCGCTGGTGCAGGGCCACCCCGATCCGTCCCGGGGCACCATCGACGCGCCCATCGACCGCCACCCGAGCCAGGACTGGCGGTTCGCGGTCGTCGCGGGCGGCCGGCCGAGCGTCACGCACTACGACACGATCGAGGCGTTCCGGGCGGCGACCCTGCTCGACATCCGGTTGGAGACCGGCCGGACCCACCAGATCCGGGTACACATGGCCGCCGTACGCCATCCGTGCGTCGGGGACCTGGCCTACGGCGCGGACCCGACCCTCGCGGCGCGGCTGGGACTGTCCCGGCAGTGGCTGCACGCCCGCCGGCTCGGCTTCGCCCACCCCGCCGACGGCCGCTGGGTGGAATTCGACAGCCCCTACCCGGCCGACCTCGCCGCGGCACTGGACGCCGTCGGAGACCCGTCGTGACCGGGGCCGCCCCAGACGACCTCGTCGTCCGGGCTGTCGAGCCGGCCGACCTCGACGCGGCGCGCGCCCTGCGCTACGCCGTCTTCGTCGAGGACCAGGGCGTGCCGCTCGAGGTGGAACAGGACGGCCGCGACGCGGGCGCCCGGCACGTGGTCGCCGTTCGCCACGGCACCGTCATCGGCACCGGCCGGCTGCTCGAGCACGACGGGGTCGCGCTCGTCGGGCGGATGGCCGTCGCGAAGCCGGACCGACGCGCAGGTATCGGGGCCGCGATGCTGGTCGAGCTGGAGCGGATGGCGGGGCGGCAGGGCCTGGCCGCCGTCGAGCTGCACGCCCAGCTGCACGCCCAGGCTTTCTACCTGCGGGCCGGCTACCGGCCGGTCGGCGAGCCGTTCGAGGAGGCCCGGATCGGGCACCAGCTGATGCGCAAACCGCTGCCCCGCGTCCGGCCGGCCACCGACGGTGACTCCGCGGCGCTCATCGGGCTGCTGGGTGACTGCTTCGCCGAATACCCCGGCTGCGTGCTCGACGTCGATCGCGAGGAGCCGTGGCTGCGGGCGCCCGCGACCGGGTACGCCGGCTGGGGTGGGCAGCTGTGGGTGGTGACGCTCGACGACAC
>DASXJE010000045.1 GCA_036497565.1 Mycobacteriales bacterium | reverse complement strand
CGACCCATCAACCCCAGCGTCGCCTCCGACCACACCCGGAACGCCTCGCGGCGCCCGACCAGGTCGTCGTAGGACGTCGGTGCCACGAACGACGTCCCGACCGGCCCGTTCGGCCCGGGTCGGGTCAACACGTCGGCGTAGGCGGGGTCGTGTTGCATGTCGTAGAGCCGGGCGATCTGCTGGATCGGGGCTCGGAACGCGGGATGAGCGGTCACGTCCTCCACTCGCTCGCCCCGCAGCCACACCTCTCGCGGCGTCTTCTGCAACCGCTCCAGATACTGCACTCCAGACCGCACAGTCATGATCTATCCCTCACGCTGGCATGCTAGCCTGCTACTAGCACATTAAGTGGCTTAGGGACGACGCGCAAGAGAGGAGACCAGTTGCCTAACCCTCGATTGCGGGCCACGTCGGGATACATTTCCCCGGTGGTTTCAGAAGGACGTACCGGTGATCTGCCTGTGGGGCACAGCAGGCGACGCGCGCGCAGCACAATGCGCCTCGGTGAGCTGGCACACCAGGAGATCAAGGACCGGTTGCTGGACGGTGTGTACACAGCTGGCCAGAAGCTGTCGGTTGAGGAGCTGAGCCGCGAGTTGGAGGTCAGCAAACAACCCGTCATGGAGGCGCTGCGCCTACTGTCCGCGGACGGGCTGGTCACCATCATTCCGCAGGTCGGCTGTCGAGTGGCCACCTACGATGCCCAGGAGGTCAGGGACTTCTTCGCCCTGTTCGCAAGCATGGAGGGCGCGGTCGCCGAGCTCGCGGCGAGCCGGCGGACGGACTCGGATCTTCGCGCGCTCGACGAGATCTCGGCCCGGATCGGCGTACTCGTGGACGAGGAGGACCCGGCTGAGCGGGCGCATGCCTACCGGATCCGCAACCGCGAGTTCCACGCCCAGATCCACGCAATGGCGGACTCCGCCATCATCGCGGACCTGAGCCAGCGGATGTGGGACCGTAGCGACTTCCTGATCAACACCGCCGAGCTGGCCTATCCGTTGCACAGCGTCGCCAGCCGGCACCACGACCATGAGAACATCCGGCGCGCCCTGCACGCCCGCGACGGCGAGCTGGCCCGCAGGACCATGGAGGACCACGTCCTGGGCAACATCACGTCGACCACCGAGACATGAGGCCAGCGGCCTCGCGGTCGGCCGGCGCGATGCTGGAGGCCACGCCCATGCCGGTGATCCAGGCGGGCACGGGCTCGTAAACCATCCAGGTCAGCGGGCCGCCCCAGGCCGCCGTCGCCGCCGCCCAGGTGCGCACCTCCATGGCCCCGGGGCCGGCGGCACCCGCCACGTCCTCCTCGTCCAGCCGTCCGAGCACTCCCGGGTCACGTTCGATGCGTCTCAGTAGCGTCCGGTCCCAGTCGGCGTTGACCTGGCCGGTCGACTCGCCCTCGGCGAGCTGTATGGCGCGCTCCTGCCTGCTCGGTTCGACCTCGACCATCCGGGGACGGCCATGGATCAGGAACTCCCGCCACTCGGGCGCGATCTCGGGGTCCTCCGCCGAGATGGAAGTGGGCCAGTGCGACAACCCACCGGACCCGATGACCAGCACCCGCGCGGAGCCGGCCGCGCCCTCGACCGCTCGACCGACCGCGTGCCCGAAGTCGAAGCACCGCCGGAAGCTCGGCAACGGCGGACAACCGGAGTTGACGATGACCGGGACCAGCGGCACGTCGAGCGCGGGGAACAGCTTCGAATAGACCTGCGCCAGGCCGTGATCGATGCCCAGGTCGAGCGAAACCGCCGGGTCGAAGCCCTGATCCGTGACGCCCTCGAAGATCTCCCGCGCGAGCGGGGCGGCCAGCGGAAGCTCCCCGCTCGGCGTCCCGTAGTCGCCCACCCCGCTGACCCGCTCGACCCCGATGCAGAAGGGCGGCATGCAGTCGTAGAACAAGTTGCGCGCATGGTCCGGTCCGAACACCACGACGGCGTCGGGCGCGAGCTCGGCGGCGGCCTCGCGGAGTCGTTCGACCGATGCACTGAACAGCCCGCCGGGCGCGTCGGGTGTGCGGGCCGGCGTTATGTTCCAGAACGGCGAGTGGGAGAGGTTCATGCAGCCGACGACGGTGGCCATCGTGGTTCCTTTCCGGCCGGACGCGGTCAGGCGGTGCCGCTGACGGTGCCGCTGATCAGTACGAAGGCGACGAGACACGGTTGCTCGGAGCGGTTGGACCAGAAGTGGTTGGTCCCCCGTTGGATCAGCACGTCACCGGCCGCCATCTCGCGCTCATCGGCGTCCATGACCGACCAGATGGAGCCGCGCAGCACGATTGCGTAGTCGAGCGACGCCGTGCTGTGGAACATCCGGGAGCGCACTCCCCCGCCGTCGTCCCACTGGCTGTCCGGGGGGAACTCGACGATGCGGAACACCGATCCGGCGCTCGGCGGGGAGATCACGGCCGAGCCGCCGAGCCCGTCGTCGGCGGGACCGGCGTTGTCGACCGGGACCTGCTCGTGGCGCCAGAAGTCGGTCATGGCGAAGGTGGGTGTGTCGGCGATGACCTGGACGTGCCGGCACAACTCGTCCGACACGATGGTCGAGCGCCCCTGCTCGTCGAGACCGGTGACGAGGCGACGAAACTGCTGTACCGACGCCGCGACTTCGATCCGCTCTTCGGACAGCGGGATGTTCTCGGGCATGGCTGCGTACTCCTGCGGTGGCGGGTGGGTTAGGGCGTGTCTGGTGGATCTATGCCGAGCGAGCGGTGATCCAGATGTCGGCTCGCAAGGCGGAGGAGTCGCCGATCCCGGGGTTGGATCGGCGGCGACGACAACGCCGCGAGGCGGCATCTGGGCGCCGCGCAGCCGGCTGGAGATTCCACCAGCCACGCCCTAAGGGAGCAGGGAAAGGCCGCCGTCGGCGACCACGACCTGGCCGGTCACGTACGTCGAGCGCATCAGGCCGACGACCAGCTCGGCGATCTCCTCCGGAAGGCCGGTCCGGCGCAGCGGTGCCTTCTCCGCGATCTGATCGCGGAACGCGACCCAGTCCCGCGTCCATCGGGTCTCGATGAAACCCGGGGCCACCGCGTTGACCCGGATCTCCGGCCCGAGCGCGCCACCGAGGAGCTTGCACATGTGGTGCACCGCGGCCTTGCTGACCGCGTAGGGAATGCTGCTGCCACCGACGTCGACGCCGGCCAGCGCGCCGACCACAACGATGTTGGCGTTCCCGCTCTTGCGCAGCAACGGCTCGGCGGCTTGCACGAAATGCCACGGCCCGAGCACGTTGAGGCGCAGGATGCCCGCCCAGACGTCGTCGGTGACGGCGTGGATGTCCGGGTGCGGGATCCGCGCCGTCTTACCCGCGGCGTATACGACCGCGTCGAGGCGGCCGTGCTCGGCCTCGACCCTCGCCACCACCTCGGCCGGAGCGCCCGGTTCAGCGAGGTCGGCCTGGATGAAGGAGCCACCGTCGAGCTCCGCCGCCACCGCGTTGCCCTCGTCGATGCTCTTCGAGCTGACGACGACGACCTGGTAGCCCTCCTGATCCAGTCGCCGCGAGACCGACGCCCCGATTCCTGTCGAACCGCCGGCCACGATGGCGACCCGCCGGTCAGTCAGCCGCGTTGCTGATGCCATGCGTCAACATCTCCTTTGCGCGAGAGCCCCAGGCTCCGTCGTCACTAACATGCTAGAAGGTTAGTCATCCGTCAAGCTATGACTGGTCCGGCCCGGCCGAGGCCGGCGCCCGACGGGATCAGCGAGCGAGCGTGTTCCGGTAGATGTGCTCGGCCACCATGATCGTGGTCAGATTCGTCGGGACGGAGGGCACTTCGGGGATGATCGAGGCGTCGATCACCCGCAGGTTGCCGACGCCGCGGACAGCGCCGTCGCCGTCGACCACCGCCCATTCGTCACTGTCCCCGCCCATCGGAGCGGTGGACGTAGCGTGTTGAAAGCAGCCGACCTGCTCCTCGATGACGCGCTGCAGCTCCGCGTCGTCCCGGATCTGATCGCCAGGCACCAGCTCGCCGCCGGTGACCGCGGCGAAGGCCTTGGCCCGGCCAATCTCGCGGCTGAGCTTGAGGCCTTCCAACATCCGGCTACGGTCGCGCGCCGTGCCCAGCAGGTTGTTCTCGATGACGGGCCGGTCCCTCGGATCAGCGCTGCGCAGCCGCAACGTACCGCGCGACTCGGGCCGTACCAGGGAGACAGCCAGCGCGACCGCCGCGCCGGCCGAGCTGGCCGCCGGAGGATGCGCGGCCGCGACCAACAAGTCGAGCTCCCCACGAGCGGCCTGACTGGAGGCCGTCCGCAGGACCGCGCCGGCGGGCGGAGACATCGAGTCCGCCTCAGCCACGAGGGAGTAGACGCTGGTGTAGATGGGCTGGTCCTGGAGGCGTTGCCCGACCGGGAGGTCGGCCACGACCTCGATTGCCAGGTCGGCCAGGTCGCGCGCGGGGCCGATCCCGGACCGAAGCAGAATGGACGCGCTGCCGTAGGAGCTCGCCGACAAGATGACCTGCCCGCCCTGGTACACGAGCCCATCGGCCGTGCGGACACCAGTGGCGTTCAGTCCGCTGAACAGGACCCGGTCGACCTCGGTCCGGCCATGGATGGTCAGGTTGGGGCGACGGCGCACATCCTCGGTCAGGTAGGCGATCCCCGTGTTGTGACGGACTCCCGCGACAACGTTGAGCGGGACCGTCGCCACACCGTCCTGCCGGTCGCCGTTCGGGTCATCGATACGGCGGTAACCCTGCTGCTCCGCCGCGTCGATGAACGCCCGAACGGACGGGGTGAGCTCGCCATAGCTCCGCTGGCGGATCGGGAACGGCCCGGACCGGCCGTGCAACCGGTCGTCCCCATCATCGGTGTTCTCCAGACCCCGGAACGTCTCCAGCACATCGACCCACGACCAGCCCGACACGCCGCGTGCGGCCCAGGCGGCGAAGTCGCTGGGCCGCGCCCGCAAAGCCACCCCCATGTTGATGGCCGAGCTGCCGCCCAGGACCTTGCCCCGGGGCGCGAGAATCTCGCGGTCGAGTGCCCCTGCCTGCCCCAGTCGGGCCACGAAACCCCAGTCATGCTCCTCGTCACCGCCAAGCCGTTCCGCATCGACCAAGACATCGGGATACTCGCCGAGTCCGTACGCCGGCCCGGCCTCGAGCAGCAGGACGGTACGACTCAGATCCTCCGACAACCTCGCCGCCAGGACAGCACCGGCGGACCCACCGCCGACAATCACGACATCGAACCGGTTGTTGCTGGTCATCGCGCCACCTTCCGGCCTCTCCTGGTCAGGCTTTTGTCACGAGGAGGGGAAGCAGCACCTCGTCGATCATCTCGGTAATATCCTTTGTCGTCAGATTCCGAGTTTCGAGCAATATCCGCTTGATGATCAGTGC
>DASXJE010000044.1 GCA_036497565.1 Mycobacteriales bacterium | reverse complement strand
ACGAAGGCCAGGGAAATGGATTCGGTTTGCTCGTAGCGTGCCTCCGGACCGAGCGGCACACTGTTCGCACCGTCCAGAAGGGCGTCGGGATAGGGCTCGAGCCAGTGGATTTCGCCGAGCCGAGTGGGCTCCGGTGGTTCGATTCCCGGGATGTCCCACTGCTTTGCGGGGCGTCGGCGAGCAGAGCGCAGTACGTCCAGGCACCGGTTGGTGGCGATGCGGTAGAGCCAGGTGCGAACCGAGGCGCGCCCGTCGAACCCTTCGAGGCCTCGCCAAGCGGCGAGCATCGTGTCCTGGAGAGCGTCCTCGGCATCTTGAAACGATCCGAGCATCCGGTAGCAGTGCACCTGTAGCTCACGTCGGTGCGGCTCGGTCAGCGCTCGGAACGCCTCGCCGTCCCCCGCCTGGGCTCGGCTGATCAGGTCATCTCTCACCGACTCCACTCTCACCACCCCTCCAGCACCTTGTCACGCCTCCGTCCTATATGGACGCCGACCGGGGACCGGACGGGGCGGTCGACGAGCGCCTCTTTTGCCGATGTCGCGGTGTCTACATCAGTGGTAGCCGACAACGCCGACAAGGAGAACCGACATGGGAAAGATCGTCGTCAGCGAGAACGTCTCGCTCGATGGAGTCAGCCAGGACCCGACCGGTGATGAGGGCTTCCCGTTCGGCGGCTGGTTCGACCCGGCCACGGCGGCGGATCGCGAAGCGTGGGCCAAGGTCGAGTTGGAGGAGGCGCTGGGCGCCGAGGCGCTGCTGCTGGGCGGGCGGACCTACGAGTGGTTCGCCGACCGCTGGATCTCCCGGACCGGCGAGTGGGCGGACAGGTTGCGAAGCCTGCCCAAGTACGTCGTTTCCTCGACCCTCGAAGACCTGCCGTGGGTAAATTCGACCATCGTCACGGGCGACGTGGTGGACGAGGTCTCGAAGCTGAAGCACGAGGTCAACGGGGACATCGTCGTCTACGGCAGCGGTCGGCTGGTGAAGACGCTGATGGGGCACGACCTCGTCGACGAGTTGCGGCTCATGACCCACCCGTTCGTGGTCGGAGCCGGCGAGCGCCTGTTCGGTGAGTCCAGGGAGAAGAAACCCCTGCGACTGGTCGACATCCGCACCGTGGGTGACGGCTTCGCCCTGCTCACCTACCAGCTCGTACGACCGTGACGAAAACTCAGCGTTGGGTACTCGCGCTGGCATCGGCGGCGTCACTGATGATCCTGCTGGATGCATTGGTCGTCACCACCGCCCTGCACGCGATCGCACTGGACTTACACGCCTCCATCGCCGATCTGGAATGGACCGTGAATGCCTACACTCTGCCGTTCGCCGTGCTGCTCATGGCCGGCGCGGCCCTGGGCGAGCGATACGGCCGTCGGCGGATCCTGGTGGGTGGTCTGGCCCTGTTCGGAATCGCCTCCGCGGGTTGTGCGCTGGCACCGAGCCTCGGCTGGCTGATCGTGACCCGCGCGATTCAGGGCGTCGGCGCCGCCGCGGTGGCGCCGGCAGCCCTGTCCGTGCTCTCGGCGGCGTTCGGACCCGAACAGCGGCCGCGGGCCCTGGGACTGTTCGCCTCGATCACCGGACTGGCGACGCTCGGTGGACCGCTCGTCGGTGGCGCGATCGTCCAGAACCTGGCCTGGCAGTGGATCTTCTGGATCAACGTACCCTTCGCCGCGGTGCTGATCCCCTTGGTTCTGGTGCGGCTCGAGGAGCACACAGGTTCCTCCCGACGGATGGACTACACCGGTATCGGGTTGGCGAGTGCGGCAGCGTTCGGACTTGTCTGGGGGTTGATCAGGGGGAACGAATCCGGGTGGGCCAGCACCGAGGTCGTCGCGGCGCTGTACTTCGGTGCGGTCGCGCTCGTGGTGTTCGTGCGATGGGAGTTGCGCGCCGGTACGCCGCTGATCCCGATGCGTCTCTTCGCTGCGCGCGCCTTCTCCGCCGGCAATGCTGCCGGGTTCCTGCTGTTCGCATCCGTTTTCAGCGGCGCGTTCTTCTTCGCCCAATTCCTTCAGGTCGTGCTGCGCCATGGTCCGCTGGCTACCGGATTGCTGCTGGCGCCGTGGACAGCGGCACTCTTCGTCGTCGCGCCGATCGCGGGCAAGCTCGTCAACAGGATCGGTGTGCGGCCACTGGTGGTGGCTGGGCTGCTGCTGCAGGCGGTGGGATTCGGGTGGATCGCGCTGATCGCCGAGCCCGGGTTGACCTATCCGCCACTGATACTTCCATTCGTGCTCTCCGGAGTCGGTATCGCGATGACGATCCCGTCGGCGCAGAGCGCTGTCATCGGGGCGGTACCAACGGCGGCAATCGGTGCCGCGTCGGGGACGTTCAACACCGTCCGCCAGCTCGGGGGCGCCTTCGGGATCGCGATCACTACAGCGGTATTCACGACCCTCGGCGGACTTGGCTCCGCGACGACATTCAGCGACGGCTTCCAACCTGCCATCGCCACAGCTGCCGCGTTGGCCCTAGCCGGAGCAGTCATCGGGCTCCTCCTGCCCCGGCGTGCGGCGCGGACCACTGACCGCCCGGGCTCGACGGGCAATGTTCAGCTGCTGGTAAGGCGCTGATCCCGTCCGCGCCGCCCGACTTGAACACTCTGTGGATCGGACAAGGCGTCCCTTTCTTCGGAGTGAGGTTCAGTGTCTGAAAACAGCCCTACCGGCCAGGGAATGACTCGTCGCCGGCTGCTCGCGGGAGGCGTTGCGGCGGGTGCCGTGGGCGCCGCGTCGCTGGCACTGCCGCCGAACGTCCGCAAGGCGCTCGCCGCGGAGCCACAGCCCGCGGGTCGATCGAGCCTGCGCGACATCAAGCATGTCGTCATGTTGATGCAGGAGAACCGCAGCTTCGACCACTACTTCGGCACCCTTTCGGGGGTCCGGGGGTTCGAGGATCCGCACGCAATGCCGATCTCCAACAAGAAGCCGGTGTTCTATCAGCCCGACCCGTCCAACCCGGACGGCTACCTCCTGCCTTACCACCTGAATACCAAGGTCAGCGCCGCCCAGACGATCCCTTCCATGAGCCACGCCTGGACGGTGCAGCATCAGGCCTGGAACAACGGCAAGATGGACAACTGGGTCTCGGCGCACATGGCCTCGGACGGCCCCACCGACGGCCAGTACACAATGGGCTACTTCACCCGGGACGACATCCCGTTCCATTACGCCCTGGCCGACGCCTTCACCATCTGCGACAGCTACCACTGCGGCGTCATGGGCCCGACGCATCCCAATCGCTACATGTGGATGACCGGCACGATCGACCCGAACGGCGCAGCGGGCGGACCGGCGCTGGACAACAACGCGCCGGCGGGGACGTACTCCTGGACCAGCTACGCGGAGCAACTGCAGGCGTCCGGAGTCAGCTGGAAGTTCTACCACTCACCCGGCGGGGCGACCGGCCTGTCGCCGATCGCAAACATGAAGGCGTTCCACGACGTCGCGAGCGACAAGTCCTCGCCGCTCTACGCCAACGGGCTCGCCGACACCCCGCTCGGACAGTTCGAGTACGACGCGCTCAACGACAAGCTCCCGACCGTCAGCTGGCTCTTCCCGCCGACCGCCAACGACGAACACCCGGCGCGGATGCCGGCCGCGGGCGCGGGCTACATCGCCGGCAAGATCGATGCGATCGCGGCAAACCCCGAGGTGTGGGCCAAGACGGTCTTCATCCTTTCCTACGACGAGAACGACGGCCTCTTCGACCATGTGCTCCCGCCGACCCCGCCCGCGGGCACGGCCGACGAGATCGTCACCAAGACCTCACCCACCGGTGTCGACGGTGCCGGCCTGCCGATCGGGCTGGGCTTCCGCGTTCCGTGCGTCATCGTCTCGCCGTGGACGACAGGTGGATATGTGTCGTCCGAACTGGCCGACCACACCTCGCAGCTGCAGTTCCTCGAGCGGGTCACCGGCGTGAAGGCGGCCAACATCAGCGATTGGCGTCGCCGGACCGTGGGTGACCTCACCTCGGCGTTCCGGTTCGGGCAGGCGAGCAGCAAGGCGCCGGTGCTGCCGGACACCACCAGCGCCTTCAACCTCGCGCAGTTCGAGTCGTCGCAGTTCCCGCTGCCTGCAATTCCCGGCAGCGCCCAGAGCGTGCCGCGTCAGGAGCCAGGGCACCGCCCGCACGCCGGGTGATGGGCTAGCCGCGTCGGGCGTGCCCGGGATGAGCGGCGTCGACGAGGTCGGCGTACTCGGGATGGGCGTCGATGAAGCTGACGACGAAGTCGCAGTAGACGGTCACGGGCATGCCCTTCGCCCGGATGTCGTCCAGGGCACCCGTGACCAGCTGCGTGCCGATCCCCTGGCCGCGGTATGCCGGCTCGACGATCGTGTGTGTGAGCACCAACCGCGGACCCTCGTGCTCGTAGATGAGCGTGCCGACGACGTTGCCGTCGAGGAGCGCCTCGTAGGAGCGTGACTCCGTGTTGTCGCGCACCGTGATCTGCGGCCTCGTGCCATGCTCATCCATCTCTTGGACGGTACGCCCACGGGCCGAGTGGATGAGGCGCCCATGACCGAACTTGTCGTCGCGCACACGGGTCAGCTGGATGCCGCGGCGCTGCGCGCCGGCCGCGACCTGCTCCAGGACGTCTTCGCCGGCGAGCTGACCGAAGACGACTGGGAGCACTGCCTCGGCGGGCTGCACGCCCTGCTCTGGGAGGACGGCGAGCTGATCGGGCACGCCGCACTGATCCAGCGGCGACTCCTGCACGGCGGGCGGTCCTTGCGCACGGGTTACATCGAAGGGGTCGGAGTGCGGGCCGACCGGCGCCGACGCGGCTACGGCGCGACGGTGATGGAGGTACTGGAGCAGGTGGCCCGCCGGGCGTACGACGTGGCCGCGCTCGGCGCCACCGACGAGGCCGCCGTCTTCTACGAATCCCGCGGGTGGCGGCTCTGGCAGGGGCCGACCTCGGCTCTCACGCCCGACGGTGTCGTCCGCACCGAGGAGGAGGACGACTGCATCTACGTCCTCCCGCTCTCGGCGCCGCTGGATCTGCACGGCGCGCTGACCTGTGACTGGCGGAACGGCGACGCCTGGTGAGCAAGGCGAGTAATCGGCGACTACTGTCTGCCGGGTGACCGCTCACTCACTGCCTTTCAGCTCCCCGGCCGCGCAAGGAGTCGACGCGCGCGGCCTCCACGCCTTCCTTGACACGATCGAGGCGGCCCCGGACATCGAGCCGCACAGCCTGATGGTGCTGCGGCACGGCCACGTGGTCGCGCAGGGCTGGTGGGCGCCGTACTCAGCCGACCGTCGCCACCTGCTCTACTCGCTGAGCAAGAGCTTCACGTCGACTGCCGCCGCGTTCGCGGCGGCCGAAGGGCTGCTGCGGCTCGACGATCCGGTCATCGCCCACTTCCCCGAGCTCGACGCCGAGGTGACCGACCCCCGGAGCCGGTCGATGCTGGTGCGGCACGTGGCGTCGATGGCGAGTGGTCACGCGGAGGAGACCTGGGGCGAGGTGATCGCCGCCGATCCGGTCGAGCCGGTGCGGGCCTTCCTGAAGCTGCCGCCGGACCAGGACCCGGGGACCATCTTCGCCTACAACCAGTCGTGCACCTACACGCTGGCGGCCATCATCCAGCGGGCGTCCGGGCAGACGCTGACCGACTACCTTCGGCCCCGGCTCTTCGACCCGCTGGGCATCGGCGCGGTGGCCTGGCAGCAGCACCCGGCCGGTCGCGACCTGGGCTTCACCGGGCTGCACGTGACCACCGACGCCATCGCCGCGCTGGGCCAGCTTTACCTGCAGCGCGGGTCATGGAACGGCGAACAGCTGCTGTCGGAGGAATGGGTCGCCGAGGCGACCCGGTCGCACGTCGCCAACGCCGGCGAAAACATCGACTGGCGCCAGGGCTACGGATTCCAGTTCTGGATGTCGCAGCACGGCTACCGCGGTGACGGGGCCTACGGCCAGTTCGCCCTCGTCCTGCCCGAGCAGGACGCCGTCGTCGCCATCACCGCGTCGACCGTCGCCATGCAGTCGTTGCTGGACGCCGCGTGGAAGCACGTGCTGCCGGCGCTCGGGGCCACCGCCGTCGATGCCGACGCCGACGCGGGCCTGCGGGACCGGATGTCGCGCCTCGCGCTCCCGGTGCTCCCGGTCAAGCCCGCGCCGTCGGAGAGCCGCGAGACCTGGTCGGGCGTCACCTTCACCCCGGCGGACGGCACCTGCGCAGCGCAGCCGTCGTTGATCGGCGTCGGACTGGCCGACCAGAAGGACGGCTGGCAGATCACCCTGCGCGAGTCCGGATCAATGATCAATCTCCGGCTGGACACCGACGGCTGGCGGGTTTCGGACGCGGCCGACGTCCCTCCCACGGCTGTGAGCGGCGGCTGGATCGACCCGCAGACCCTCCGGTTCGAAGTGATCTTCCTCGAGACCCCGCACCGCCTCGTGGTGACCTGCGGGCTGTCGGATCGCACCTTCGACGCGGAGTGGGCGACCGAGCCGCTCGGCGGCAACCCGCTGCGTGAGCTCCGCTCACCCCGGCCTTCCTAGCAACCGCGGCCTGGCCCGAGACGGGGAGATCGCCCGCCGTTGACAGCGTTGGCAACCGGTTGCACAATGTTGCCAACCAACCGGAGGACTCGCGGCGTGATTTACGAGCTCAACCATTTCGGCATCGTCGTCCGCGACCTGGAGCGGTCGCTGGCGTTCTACCAGGATCAGCTGGGCGCCAAGATCGTGTTCCAGAGGTTCGTCGAATCGACGAAGACCGACGTCGTGTATCTGCAGATCTCCGGCGGGCTGATCGAGTTGCTGCATCCCGCGCAGCCGCGCCCCGACGAGACCTTCGGGGTCACCCACATCGCGTTCCTCACCGATGACCTCGACGCGGACTTCGACCGGCTGGTCGCCGACGGTGCCGAACCGCTGGCGAGCCCCAAGGTGGCGGGCACCGGGGTCGGACGGCTGGGCTTCGTCGGCGACCCGAACGGCGCCCGCGTCGAGCTGCTGCAGCGCGACGTCGCGATGCGGCCCTCGGTCCTCGACCACCCGGTCGTGAAGTCGTTCGACCACTACGCCGTCGAAGCCGACGACCTCGCCGCGGCCGAGGATTTCTACGGCCGGCAGCTCGGCATGACGAAGCTGACGACCCGGCGAGTCGACGACGACGTCACGCTCGACTACTACCACTACGAGTACGACGTCCTCGAGCTGCGACACCGGTCGGCCGCAGCGGGCGGCCCGATCTTCGCCCACCTCGCCTTCCGGGTGGGCACCGGCCAGGGCGGCGCCATCTCCGACCCGGACGGGGTGCGGATCGAGCTCCTCGACAGACCCGACCTGCGCGACCTCTAGGTGAGCGGGGTCCTGGTCGGCTTCTCCATCATCGTCGCCGTCATCCTGGTCGGCTACGTCGCCGGCCGTGCCGCCGTCGGCGGGCCGACCGCGCCGTACGTCCTCAACCGGGTCGCCTTCTTCGTCACCAACCCGGCACTGCTCTTCACCGTCCTGTCCAAGGCCGACCTGCACGTGATCTTCTCGTCGTACGTCGACATCGCGTTCCTCGACGTGGTCGTGGTCGGCGCGCTCTACGTCGCGGCCAGTGCGCTCTTCTTCCGGCAGCGCGTCGCCGAGACGACGCTCGGTGCGATGGCGTCGACGTACGTCAACGCCAACAACATCGGCCTGCCCGTCGCCGTCTACGTCCTCGGCAGCGCCTCCTACGTGGTGCCGGTCCTGCTGCTGCAGGTGATCGTGATCGCGCCGATCGCTCTGACGATCCTCGACATCTCCTCGCACGGCAGCGTGTCGGTCGGGCGCCTGCTCACCCAGCCGGTGCGGAATCCGATGATCATCGCGTCGGTGTCGGGGGTCGTGGTCTCGGCCATCGGCGTCACACCACCGGCAGCCGTGCTCCGACCGATCGATCTCCTCGCCGGCGCGGCGGTGCCGCTGGTGCTCCTGGCGTTCGGCATGTCGTTGAACGGCGCCGCCCCGTTCCGGCACGGCTCGGGCCGGCGCGAGCTCGCCGTGGCCTCGGTCCTCAAGTGCGCGGTGATGCCGCTCGTGGCCTTCGTCCTCGCCCGCTTCGTCTTCCATCTGCCGGCCCGGGCGCTCTATGCGGCGGTGGTGCTGGCCGCGCTGCCGACCGCACAGAACATCTACAACTTCGCGAGCAGATACGAGCGGGGCGAAGCGATGGCCCGCGACGCCGTGCTCGTCACAACCGCCCTGTCGGCGTTGTCCGTCGGGGTGATCGCGGTGCTGCTCGTCCGCCCGTAGCGCCTGGATAGCCTGACGCGGTGAAGTTAGGTGTGAACGTCCCGAACTTCGGTCCGGGCAGCGAGCTAGACCCCCGTCGTGCCGTCGATCTGCTCCCGGAGCAGGTCAGCGTGGCCGTTGTGCCGGCTGTACTCCGCGATCATGTGCACGTAGACGAGGCGGAGCGAGTAGTCCTCGCCGGCGTGGGTGAAGGTGTCGTCGAACGCCTTGCCGGCGGCGGCGGCATCGGCGAGGTGGCACTCCTCGATGTAGCGCGCGAAATCCTCCTCGGCCCGCGCCGGGTCGAGTTCGCCGAAGTCGGCGTCCTTGCCCTTGGCCGGGTCATACATCGGTTCGATCGGTTCGCCGGCGACGCGCTGCCGGAACCAGATGCGCTCCACCTTGGCGAGGTGACGCACCAGTCCGAGCAGGGTCAGATTTGACGGCGGGATGGCCCGGATCACCAGCTGGTCGGCGGTGAGGCCGGCGCAGATGTTCAGCAGCGTGCTCCGCTCCCAGGCGAGAAATCCTTCAAGGATAGGGCGGTCGTCGCCGACGAGCGGTCCGTCGGTGGGTGGGGCCGGCTTCGGTGCGATCCAGGTCATCGTCATATCCTCGCCGACGTTCCGATCAGCCGTCGCCGGCGGCCGGGTGCGCCAGCACCTCGAAGTACGTCGTGAGCCGCCGATCGTCGACGAGGTGGATCGCGAGAGCGGGCGGGCTGGATTCGTCGATCAGGCCGGAGTTCGGCTCGGCGTAGGCCAGCGGAAGTTGGCCGGAGGAGTGGATGCCCGGGGCGACGAGCAATGGTTTCACTCCGAAGGTCGTCGCGCTCCCGGAGTGGGTATGGCCGCAGAGGGTGGCGATCACGGCGGGCGACTCGGCGACGATGTCCTCCAACTCTTCGCCGTCCAGGAGCCGCAGCTGGTCGATGATGGGGTGGCCGAGGAGCGCCGGCGGTTGGTGCATCACGAGAATCGCCCGCGCGCCGGCGTCCAGTCCGGCCAGCGTCGCGCGGATCCAGTCGAGCGAATCGGGCTGCAGGCGACCGTAGAACTCGCCGGGCACGGTGCTGTCGATGAGCAGGAAGGTCACCCCGTCGACCGACCTCACCTGATGCGCCTGCCCGCCGGCGTCCGCCCACCGGTCGCCACGCTCGTCGAGCAGACCGCGGAAGGCGGCCTGCTCGTCACTGTTGCCGGGGCAGTAGAGGACCGGCGGTCCCCAACGCAGGGCGGCGTCGATCCACGCGAACTCGTCCGACATCGCCACGCCCGGGTGGGGCTGGGTGATGTCGCCGCTGACCACGAGCAGATCGGGCTGGATCGGGAGCTTCTTCAGGTAGTCCGCGACGAGGGTCAATCGATCATGGGTGACCTGCTGTCCGTCCAGGTGCGGATCGGACAGGTGCGCAATGGAGAGCATGGACCCAGCCAACTGCATCGCGGGCGGGCCGCGCTAGGGATTTCCGCAGCTGGCGAACGTCACCGTGGCGGGGCCACGCTCCCGGCCTGCTGGACGGCCCGGAGAGTCAGCCGGAACTGGGGACCGATGTCACAGGTTCCCTTGATCACCGGGGTGTCGCCGAGATTCCAGAAATCGCTCCCGATCGACGGCATCGACGGCGCGGCACCGGCCGGGTGCAGGTCCGCCGCCACCTGCTCCATGTCGACAGCGTGGGCGGCCATTTCCGTGTCACTGGACCAGTGGTCGATGTCCCCGTCGAACCCCTTGTCCGCGTAGCACGAACTCCACGCGCTGAGGAACCACGGCTTTCCCAGCTTCTGGCAGAGGCTGGACATGGCGGGAACGCTGACGTCGCGGTCGGGCGTCGCATTCACCTCGACGCCACAGACGTCATCAGCGGGATCGGACACGATGGTCTGCCAGTCGATGCCGCTGCTGGGATAGTTGATGTAGGAGAACCCTCCGGTGCTGGCGAGGATATGAGGCGCCAGGGCGTGCCACTCGGTCAGCGTCCGGTGAAAGAAGGCCGTCATCTCCGCGGTCGTGCCAGCGGTCGGGACTCCGAAGTTCGGTGCGTCGATCTCGCCGTAGAGCTCGACCATGGCGATGGTCGGATCGTCCTTGTACCTGATTCCGGTCACGGTGTTGACGCGGTTCGCGACGAAACTGAGGTAACTCTTCCAGTCCACCGTCGTGGGGGTGACTCCTGCGGCGGCCAGGGACTGTCCGTATTCCGCGAAGTGCAGGATGACATGCATTCCCGCTGCTCGGGCGACCGCAAGAAACCTGTCCACCCTCGTCCAGGTCGCCGACGACATCGTGTCGGAGAGTATGTGGAACCTCGTATCGAACTCCACCAGCTCGATGACGTTGACGTGCGCACGCTTCGCCAGCGCGATCTCGCGGACCGGGTCGTCGTACTGCCCGTACGCCGTCCCGCCATGGACGACGAAGGGTTGCAGACCGTGCAGACCTGGGAGGCAGAGCTGCGTGCCGCAGACCCGGACGAACGGCTGCGCACCCCCGGACTGCGCGGACGCCTGACCGGAGAATGCCAGGAGGGACAGACACAGAACGACCGCCAGCGTCGCGCGGGCGAAGATGCTTCGGCTAGCCGATCGCTTTCCCATGCAAATCTCCGCCCTATGCCGGCACCTGGTGTCCTGGCTGTCCGAGGTCGGCCGGGAATGCTACTTACCGTGGCTAACGAAGTCCAGGGGTTCTACTACTGGTAGCCGAAGGCGTCGATGGCGAATCCGAGGCGCTTGCGCGTGTAGGCCTCGTCGTCGGAGCTCAGCGGTGCCCAGAAGTGGGTGACCCGATCCGCCGTGATTTCCCACTCGGTCGGGGCGTCGGAGAGTCCGAGCCTAGCGAACAGCTTGGCGCGCTGTTCGGGCCAGTTCGCCGCGAGGTCTTCGAGCCGGACCTCGATGCAGCGCGGATCGCGTTGCGTGTCGCCGGCCAGCCAGCGGTGATACAGCGGTTCGAGCCAGTTGCACACGCTCTCGATGTCATCGGGCGCCCAATCCATCGACAGATGCGAGGCCGCGACCTGAACGGGATGGCGGACGATGTGCACGATCTGCGCCTGCGGAAACAGCTCCCACAGGAAGTCCGCAAACAGCGTGTTGTCGGGCGTCTTCTCACACCAGCGGGCCTTGCCGTGGTCTGTGGCACCGGCGATGAAGAGCCGGTCAACGGACGACCGGCACAGCGCGACCAGCTCGGCCCGGTCGGGGAAATAGCGGCCCACGATCCGGCGGGTGTTGCCCTCGTCGAAGTCGTACCAGGTGAGTTCGGCGAGGAACTGCTCGGCCCAGTCGGCGTAGCGTTGTGCGCCGAAGATCGACCGGAGGTCGCGGGAAGCAAAGCCTCCGGCCACCGGTCCGCCGGCGAGGTTCTCGATGAGCATCGTCCGGAGGCGGGACAGCGAGTCCATGGCATGGAAAGGCGTATATCCGGTCGAGAGTGACCTGACGATCTCCTCGAGCCCGCCCGGATCCACCAGGAACCGCGTCTCGTCCGGGGCGCGCCACACCGACGGGTGCTGCCCGATGATGGTCGCGATCTGGCTGGTGCCCGAGCGGCCGGTCCCGCCCACGAAGATCGTCACAGTCCGGCCCATTCGTTGTGTTGCGTCGTCGCCGAACAGTCGCACAACGGAGCCGTGGCGCTCAACCGGTTTGGTCGCCACCCGCCGTTGCGGTGACGCTGCCGATCGCGTACCAACACAGGCATGCGTATCCAGATCAGCTCAGCCGAATACGACTCCGGCCGGCTGGCCGACGAGAGCCTGGCCGCCGCCGTTGCGGCGTTCGACGAGGACGGATACGTCATTCTCGGTGGTGCCGTCGATCCGGCAGTGCTCGATGCCATCAAGCCGAAGCTCGACGAGGACACGGCGGAACTCCAACGCCGGGGTGCGTGGGGCGGCGCCGGGCGCCGGGTCGGCCATCTCCAGCAGTCGATGCCCCGAGCCCCGGAGCACCTCTACGGCGAGATCGTCACCAACCCGCTCGTCATCCAGGTCACCACGGCCGTGTTGGGCGAGGGCATCCACAGCCACTTCTACAACGGCAACACCAACCTCCCCGGCAGCGAGGCGCAGCCGCTGCATCGCGACAGCGGACGCCCCGAGGTGATCGACGTGACAGAGACGGTGTCCGTCGTGATCAACATGTCTCCGGTCGACGTCGACGAGACCAACGGGGCCACCGAGATCTGGCCCGGGACCCACCGGCTTCCCGGAGCGAACGGCGTCTCCGAGGAGGCCGAGGCAGCGCGCCGGGCGGAGCGGCCCCCGGTGCGGGCGGCGACGAAGAAGGGCGACGTCGTCCTCCGCGACATCCGGCTCTGGCATCGCGGCGTACCGAACCTCGGTGATCAGGCGAGACACATGATCGGCATGATCCACAGCCGCCCGTTCTTCCTCAGCGAGTCGTGTATCCGGGTGCCGAAGTCGGCCGCGCACGCCTTTGATCACCCGACGCTCACCACCCGGATGGAGATCGTCGACGACGACTACGACTACCTCTCGGAACCGGTCAGGACCTGAGCGGGGGAACAGCCGCTGACGCGCGCTCCACCGCGTTACGGTTCGAAGGTGCGGGTGACACAGGTCTGGCGCTATCCGGTGAAGTCGCTGCAGGGTGAGCGGGTCGACGCGGTCCGGGTGACGGCGGAGGGCCTGGCGGGCGACCGCCGGTTCGCGATCTTCGATGAGCAGACCGGGTTCGGCCTGACGGCACGGCGCGTTCCTCAGCTGCTGTTCGCCTCGGCCCGCGCACAGGAAGACGGCAGCGTCGAGATCACCCTCCCGGACGGCGCCGTCGCCGCCGATGACGCGGCCCTCTCCGACTGGCTGGGTCGGCCGGTCACCCTCCTGTCGACCGAGGCGGAGGTCACCCGCCGCTACGAGAACCCCGACGACTTCGAGGACGAGGCGGCCAGCAGATGGGAGGCGTTCAACGGGTCGAGGGGTGCCTTCCACGACTCGTCCCGTGCCCAGCTGTCCCTGGTAACGGGTGCGACGATCGGGGACCGGGACCCGCGGAGGTTCCGGGCGAACGTCATCCTCGACGGTACGGACGAGGACCAGCTCGTCGGATCGCGGGTCGCGGTCGGCGGCGCCGTACTCGATGTGCGGATGCGCATCCAGCGGTGCGTGATGGTCACCCGGCCCCAGCCGGACGACATAGCACGCGACCTCGACGTCTTACGGGCGATACACCGCGAGCGACAGGGTTGCCTGGCGATCGGCGCGACGGTTTCGCGGGCCGGAGCGCTGTCCGTCGGCGACGCGCTGGCCGTCGTCGAGCCGTGATCTACGGCGCCGCGGTTACGTCGACCCGTCGCTCCAGCACCTGTCCCGGCCACTCTCCGACGGTGAAGGTCTCGGTCTTCGTATATCCGCACCGCTCGTAGAAGCGCACGAGTGCGCCGTCGTTGCCGGCGAAACAGTCGACGCGCAGCAGCCGGACGTTGCGTTCGC
>DASXJE010000043.1 GCA_036497565.1 Mycobacteriales bacterium | reverse complement strand
GGCCATGACCCATGATCACGTCAGCACCGGCATCGATGGCAGCCCTCGCCACAACCGGCTGGTAGTCACAGAGGGCTGTGCCAGGAAGCCCCCAATGCACTGAGACGACGAGGAAGTCGCATCGCTGCCGAGCCGCCTCGATGTCGGCAATCATGCGATCCAGATCCTCGCGCACCGGCACGGTCCACAACCCGACCTTTGTGCCGGCACGGTTAAGGATGTGCGGCGCATGTGCGTCGGCGGTGTCCTTGCCGCCGCCAGCATGCCCGATTCCTGCTTCGTCGAGGGCGGCGATGCTCTCCAAAAGCGCTTGCGGCGGATAGCTGACGTTGTTCGCACAGCTGACGGCGTCGATCCCGGCGGCGACGAGCGCGTCGATCATCTGGGGGCCGGGGTGGCGCCAGTTCGCCTTGTGCGGAATGTCCGGGGTAGCGCCTGTCGATGACGGTTCGACGAGCAGGCCCTCCATGTTGACGATCCGCACGTCGGCCCGGTCAAGGATGGGCCGCAACGCCTCGAGCGCCTGCGCTGGCTTGGCACGGCCGGTCACGTGAACATCCCCGCCCAGCATCACCGTCAGCGACATCGGGCAAGTCTGTCACTGCTCGGCCGGCGCGGCTGCAGGCGTGAATTCCCGGATGGCCCGGGCGAGCTTCGCCGGTTGATCCAGCGGAATCAGCGTGTAGCTGTCGTCGATCTCGACCAGCCGTGCGTGCGGGAGAAGCTCGACGAGGCGCCGGCCGTGCTCCGGTGGCATGACGCGGTCCTCGCTAGCCCAGACGACGAGCGCGGGTCGGTCGAAGGTCGGTAGGCGCTCGGCCGCGTCGAGCAGGAGGTGGGTGTCGGCCATCGCCGCCCGCAGGATCCGTACGGCGTCGCGGCGGATCTCCGGCTGTGTCGTGACCGGCTCGACCCACCGGGCGGTGGCGGCATCTCCGCGCTTGGTCAGCCACCCGAACGCGATCGGCAGCCGCCGGAGCATGCGCAGACGCATCTGTTGCATGAACAGCCCGAACATCCGGGGCGAGAGCTTGCCGGCGAGCGCGAGGGTCCGGCCGGTCAGTCCGGGCGGCAGGTTGTCGAACGCTTCGCACGAGACGAGTACGACGCGTCCGACGCGTGCAGCTCCGTTGCACATGATCAGCTGGACGAGCGCGCCGCCGGTGTCATTACCGACGAGGGTGACGTCCTGCAGATCGAGGCGGTCGAGAAGCTCGGTCATCAGCCGGGCTGTGCCCGGCAGCGACAGATCGGCATCGGCGTGCATCGAATGCCGGTGCGCGCCCAGCGGCAAGGTCGGTGCCACGCATCGGTATTCGGCAGAAAGCTCCGCGATCGGTGCGTCCCACAGCGAAGCGTCCATCAGCAACCCGTGCAACAGTACGACCACCGGCCCGTCGCCGCCGGTGTCCTCGTAGTCAATTGTTCCAGCGGACAGCTCGATCTGGTTCATGTCTGACCGCCGGTGTGCAGCGAAGTCACTCCTGAGTGGTCGAGCAGATGCTTGCGCAGGAAGGACAGCTCGGCGTCGACGGCCTGCTCGTGCGCATCCATGAACGGCGCATAGTGCCCACCGGGCAGGCGAACCAGCTCTGCGTGGGGCGCGCGCTGCGCCGCGCGTATCGCAGGTCCGGGAAGAGCGGACTGATCCCGGTCGCAGGCAAGAACCAACATCGGGCACCGCGCGTCGGACGCGGAGCGGCCAGGCCGATAGAGCCCGATGCGGAGCGCAGAGCGGGCGGCGATCGTCTGCTGCCAGTCCGGGTACGCATTGTCGGGGTTGAGCGCCCGGTCGCCGTCAAGGCCGTCCGGAGTGCTGAGCATCGCGACGGTCCCGGGTTCGCCGGCCAGCGGCACCAGGACCGGCTGGCGGCCCACGAGGCCGCCCAGCGCGTCGAGGATGCCGCGCCCGGTGAGGCGCAGCATCGCGAGCGGCGTGGTGTAGCGCATCGCCGCGCGCGAGGCGGCCGGTCCATCGGCGAGGGGTGTCTGGGAAATGGCCGCCGCGAGTGCCGGGGTGTGGGCCGCGACCCGAAAGACGTGGCCGCCAGACAGGGAGAAGCCCCAGATCGCGAGCCTGGACGGGTCGACTCCTCGCAGGGTCGCGGCGAAGGCGATCGCGGCGTCCCAGTCGGTGAGCTGCTCGCCGATGCGCACGACCTGGCGCGGCCACCCGCCGCTCTCCCCGAGCCGGCGGTAGTCGAAGGCGAGAACTGTGAAGCCGGCGTCGTGGAACCGCGTCGCGAACCGGTCGGTGCCCGGCTCCTTGGTGACCGCGCCGCCGGCCGCCATGATCACGCAGGCGCCGTTCGTACCGGGGTAGTGCCAGGCGGCACATTCGGCACCGTCACTGACGAAGCGAACCTTCTCCCGCCCCACGGACACCTGCATGCCGACCTCCCGGTGGACCCAGCGTCATCCTCTCCACAAAGTGAACCACGCGGTTCGCAACCTGTCCATCGGTTTCCACTCGGTGCGGCCGGCAGGGAGGACCGGCTACTCCTCGGCTGCCTCTTCGCGTTCCAGGGCCCGCACCAGGGCGTCGAATCCCGCGGCGATCCCGGCAGCGTCGCCGCTGGTCCGCCAGTCGACCAGAAAGCCCCGCAGCACGGCGAGGATCATCTCGGCGACCTCGAGCTTGCGTCGGTCGGGCCAGTCCTGCGGGCAGATGGACTTCAGCGAGGGCAGGTATTGCTGCGACGCCTCCCGCGCGAGTTGCGCGTAGCGGTCGGGGTCATACATCGCCAGACCGATGGCCTGGTCGAGCACCCGTGCCTCGTCGCCCACGAGGATGGGCCACATCGCGCGAACCCGCGCCGCCAGCGGTCGACCGGCCGGTCCGCGGGCCGCAGCGGCCAGCGCCTTTCCGGTGCGTCTCTGGCGTAGCTCGAGGATCGCCTGCACGAGCAGGTCGTCGACTCCGTCGAAGTGGTAGAGGAGCACCTTGTGCGTGGTTCCGGCCGCGCGCGCCGCACGCCGTAGCGAGAAATCCGTCAGCCCGTTGGCTGCGAGGTCGTCGGTGACCTGATCCAGCAGTTCGCGCCGTCGGGCCGCACCGCGCGGTGACCCCGCCGATCGCCGGTAGCCCGCGCGCTCCGGCGAGCCACGGTCTCCGGAGGCGTCCGCATCGACAGCATCCATGGTCAGACGGTGTCACACCTCTACGGCTTCCGGGGATCAGGTTCCCGGAGTCCAGCCGAGCAGTTGAGTGATCTGCGTGGCGAGCGTCGAAGGGTCGAACGGCTTGGTGATCACGCCGGCGGCACCGAGCGCCGTAAGTCTGCGGTGGTGCTCCTCGGTGGAGTACCCGGTGAGAAACAGTACCGGGATTTCCTGCGCGGCTTCGTGTTCCTGCAGTCGGTTGAGCGTCCCGGGGCCGTCCAGGTCGGGCATCTCGACGTCGAGAAGGATCGCGTCGAGCTTCTCGTGGGAGGCCATCGCCAGTCCCTGGGCGCCGGAGTCGGCGGTCCGCACATCCCAGCCGTGCGCTTCACCGAGCCCGATCTCCACGGTACGGCGGATCAGCGCCGAGTCGTCGATCACCAGGATCGTCGGTCGGGTGTTCACTCGCGGGTCCTTTCCTTGTCGATACGGTCGACCCGCGTCCGGCAGGCTGCGGCCACGTCGTCCGCCTCGCGGTCTCCGAGGAGGCGCTGTGGCGGTCCGTCCGGACGCAGGGCCCACAACGCCTGCTGGTACGCGCGACGGGCGGCCATGGTGTCGCCGATGGCTTCGTGCGCGCCACCGAGGGCAAATGCCGCCCGGGCGAAGTCGGGCGCGAGATAGATCGCACGGCGCAGTGAGCCGACGGCACCGGGTATGTCGCCGCTGGCCTGCATCGCGACACCGTGTGCGAAGTGCGGCTCCGGGTCGAGCGAATCCGGGGGCGGTGTCCGGGCAGCGTGGCGTAAGGGTGCGGTCGCGGCACGAGCGTGAGGTCCGGGACGGCCGATCGGCGTGATCCCGCGCGGCGTAGGCGGAACCGCGAGTCGGTCGGCCGCGCCGAGCACCAGCCGTCCGCCCGGGCGCAGGGCGCGTCGAAGCGCGGCGACGGTCCGGCGGGCGGTCTCGGCATCGAAATAGATGAGCACGCTGCGGCAGACGATCACGTCGAAGGAGCCTGTGCCTGGGGGTGGGATCGGATCGCTGACGAGATTGTGCCGGGCGAAGCGGACCGGCCGGCGCGCATCCGTACCCACCGCATACCGGTCGGCTGCGTGTGGCTGGAAATAGCGGTCGCGGATATGCACCGGCACGGTGCGCATCGACCGCTCTCCGTAGAGTCCCTGATCGGCGCTTCTCAAGGCGGCGGTGACGACATCGGTCGCGAGGATCGACGTTCCGGCGGCATCGCCTCCGAGTGCCTCCGCCGCCAGCATGGCCAAGGTGTAGGGCTCCTCGCCGGTGGCGCAGCCGGGATTCCACAGGCGCAGCCCGGGGGTCCAGGCTATGTGCTCGAGTTCTGACAGGTTGCGGAAGAAGTAGGTCTCCTTCACCGTGACCTCGTCGACGAGGCGGGAGATCGCCCACTCCCGGGATTCCCAGGAGGCGAGGAGGCGCAGGAATCCGTCGGCGCGAAGGCCGGGGCGGATCCGTCCCACCGCCGCCGCGAGCGACGGGAGCTGCGTGACGTCGATCGTCATCCCTAGGTGGCGATGCACCAGCGCTGCCACCTCGAGCAGTTGCCGACGTTGCGGCGGCATGCCCTCGTCGGGTGTGACCGTCTCGACGCCGTTCACGATGCTGCCCTGCGTGCGGGCGCGAGGGTCACCAATGCGGCCCCGATCTGAGCCGGCGCCATCACCAGCTCGGCGCCGCGGCGGATCGCCGCGGCGGGCATTCCGTTGACGACTGAGGTTGCCTCATCCTGAGCGATGGCGACCCCGCCCGCCGTACGGATCGCCGCCACTCCGTCGGCGCCGTCGCTTCCCATCCCGGTGAGAACCACGGCGACAGCTGCGGGACCCGCGCGGCCGGCCACGCTGGTCAGCAGCGCGTTGACGGACGGCCGGTGGGAGCCAGCGGCGCGCGTGGAAAGCGACATGGTCATGTCCCGCGAGAGTTCGAGGTGCGACTCGCTCGGCGCGAACCACACGCCGGGACCGGCCGGCTGCCGGTGACTTGCCACTCCGACCGGGACGGCCACCACGTGGTCGAGCCAACGCGCCAGGCCGGGCGTGAAACCGGGGGAGATGTGCTGCGCGACCAGGATCGGGATCTCGTAGTCGGCCGGCAACTTGGCGAGCAACTCCGCAAGGGCGGCCGGACCGCCGGTGGAGGACCCGATCGCGACGACCGCAGTCGACCGTCCGCGCAACCTGCCCGGGGCACGCGAGGGTCCGCGCAGTCGGTCGGCTGTCGCCACCGGGGGCACGCGACGCACGCGGGTGGCGGCGAGGTGCTTGATCCGCTGGCGCAGGTCGGTCGCCGCCGAGCTCCGGGCGGTATCGAGACGCAGGTCGCGTTTGTGGATCGCCTCGAGAGCGCCCGCCGTCAACGCCGCGGCGGCTCGCTCGGACCCGCGCTCGGTATGGGCCGAGACGACGACGATGCGCCGCGGGTCGGTCGTCATGATCTGCTGGATTGCCGCGACGCCGTCGAGCCCGGGCAGTTCGAGGTCCATCGTCACCAGGTCGGGCCGCAGGTCGGGGAGCCGGATGAGCAGTTGTTCGGCGCTCGGGCAGATCTCCACCACGTCGAAGCCGTCGTCGACCTCGAGAAAGACCCGCAGGGCGCGGGCGTAGGTGGGGGAGTCCTCGCAGATCACGATCCGCACTGCGTCGGCGTGAGTCATGGCAGTTGCACGAGCCGGCCGACCGTCTGCAGGAGGGCCTCCTGGTCGAACTCGGTCTTCGCGATGTAGGCGTCCGCTCCTACCGCGGCTCCGCGGCGCCGCTGTTCCTCGTCGCCCCGCGAGGAGATGATGACGATCGGGAGCGATCCGTGCTGGTGATCTCCGCGGATGGCGCTGATCAGCTCCAGGCCGTCCATCGTCGGCATGTCGATGTCGGTTACCAGGAGTGCCACGTCTGTCTCGGTGCTGAGCATCTCGAGCGCCTCGCGGCCGTGTTTGGCGGTGCTCACGCGGTAGCCCCCGGCCTCGAGGATCGATCGCTGCAGCTCGCGCACCGTGAGCTCGTCGTCGACCACCAGCACCTTGGGTCCCAGGGGTGCTGTGGTCTCCGCCGGCAGCACGGATCCGGCGACCCGTTCACGGCCCGGCGTGTGGCAGAGGAACGCCGGGTCCAACACCAGCGCGATGCGGCCGTCGGCGAGGATCGCGGCGCCGAGATATCCCGACGTTCCCTCGAGCAGCGCCCCCAGCGGCTTCACCACCGACTGCTGCTCGCCGAGGACCGAGTCGCAGATCACCGCGGCCTGACGTCCCGACGAGGTCACCAGCAGGGTCGGCGTTCGTGGACCCGCCGGTGGAGCGGTGGCGCCGAGTACGTCGGCGAGATCGACCAGCGGGACGGAAGCGCCCCGTACCTCGAGCGAGCGGTGGCCGCCCAGCGAATGCTCGGAGGAAACGCTGAGGACCTCCGCGATACTCGCCAGCGCGACACCGAACACCTGGCCGCCGCGTTCGAGCAGGAGCAGATGCACGAGTGCGAGCGTCAGCGGGAGGTGCAGGATCATCCGCGACCCGCGCCCGGTCTGGCTCTCTGCCTCGAACGACCCGCCGAGCGACTCGACGTGGCGTTTGACGGCATCGAGCCCGACGCCGCGACCGGCGAGGTCGGAGCCGTGGGCTGCCGTCGAGACTCCCGGCTCGCCGAGCACCTCGGCGAGCGAGCCGCGTTCCCCGGCCTGCTCCAGAAGCTCCGGTGCGACGCCGCGGCCGTCGTCGGACACCGACACCGCGACCAGCTCTCCCCGCGGTTCGGCACGCAACACGATCCGCGCTTCCGGTTCCTTGCCCGCAGCTGTCCGCTCTTCGGGGCTCTCCACACCGTGGAAGATCGCATTGCGCAGCAGGTGCACGATCGTCTCGGAGATTCCGTCGAGGATCACCCGGTCGAGCTGTGTCTCGGTGCCCTCGAACTCCAGTCGCACACTCTTGCCTTCCGCGGCGGCGAGGTCGCGCACCGCGCGGGGATAGCGAGCCGTGATCGACTCCAATGGTTGCGTGCGCATGCGGATGACCGCATCCTGCAGATCCTCGAGCAGCAGATCGCCGCCGCCCAGCTCGTCCTCGAGGGCCTGGTCGTGACTGGCGACCTCATCGACCAGCCGATCCAGGCGCCGACGGTGCAGGACGGTTTCTCCGACCACATCGACGAGTCGATCGACCTTCTCCGCGGGCACCCGCATGGAACGAGGGGCGCTCGGCTCCGGTGTGCCGTTCACCGGCTCGGCGATGACCGCCGCGGGCTCGTCCCGGACGGCGCGGCGGATCGAATCGGCCGCCTCGAGCAGTGAGTCGGCGAGCGTGGACTCGAGTACCCCCGACTCGCGGGCGATCTCGAGCACGTCTTCCATTCCGCGGGCGACCCGCTGGGCCTCGTCGAAGCCGACCATTCCCGCGTTGCCTTTGATGGAGTGCGCGTCGCGGAACAGCGAGTCGATCGAGTCACCGTCGCCGTTGCCCGCCTCGACGGCCAGCAGAGTGGCCTCGATGCGATCCAGACGTTCGTTGGTCTCGATGCGGAAGATCGGCAGCATCTCAGCGGCGAGATCGGTCATGCCGCTGCTCGCAGGAGGACGTCGAGGTTGATGAAGCCGACCAGCTTCTCGTCGACCACCCCGGCGCCGTCCAGAAGTGGCGAGTCCGGCTCCTCGGTCGGGTCCGGTGTCGGGCCGACCTCGATCACCTCGTCGACGGCAAGCGCGGCAAGTTGTGCCCCGGTCCACACGATCACGACGCGGGCCGGGAGACCGGGCTCGCTCTGCGCCGCTCCGAGGAGCAGGGCTGTGTCGATGACGGGCAGGACCTGACCCTTGACGTTGATCACCCCGAGGATCGCCGGTGGCGCACCGGGGACGGGAGTGAGCTCACGGAGCATCGCGACCTCCCGCACCTGACTCACGTCGAACGCGTAGTGCTCGGCGCCCAACCGGATCCGAACGCAGACGGTGCTCACGGCGTTCGGCTGCCTCCCAAGATCTGCGCCTCTCCGGTTCCGGCGGACACGCCGTAACGTTCGAGCATCTGCTCGAGCTCGCGCACCAGGCCTTCGACGTGCTCGGTGGTCTGCAGGCGCTGCGCCTGCTCGGCCGAGAGCTGCTCGGAGGCTGTGCGGATCTCCGCCATCGCGGCGGCAACCTGATCAGCGGCCTGCTTCTGTTGGGCGGTGGCGAGCAGGCTCTGCTCGAGTTCCTCCCCGGTCGTCCGCATCAGCTCACTCACCTCGCCCGCCTGCTTCGAGCCGCGTTCGGTGGCGAGGATCGTCGCGTTGGTCTTGTCCTTGACGGCGACGACGATCTCGCGGATCGACTCGGTCGAGCGCACGGAGCGCTCGGCGAGCCGCCGTACCTCGCTGGCGACGACCGCGAAACCCCGGCCTGCCTCGCCGGCGCGGGCCGCTTCGATCGCCGCGTTGAGGGCGAGCAGGTTGGTCTGTTCGGCGATCTCGTTGATCAGCTCGAGGATCTCGCCGATCGCCTGGCTGCCCACCCCGAGCTCGAGCGAGCGCTCGGCGATCGCCGCGACCTGCTGTTGCATGTCCTCCATCGTCTGCGAGGTCTGTTCGGCGGCGCTTGCGCTCGTCTGAGCGCTCGCGCTGATCGAGCCGGCGCTTGCGCTGAGCTCATCGAGTGTCGTCGCCGCCTCCGCGATCGCCGCGGACTGCTGGCTCGTGGCGGCCGCGGCCTCCTGGGCGGCGACCCGCATGTCGACCGACATCCCCGTGAGCGTGCCGGCCGTACGCCGAATGCCGTCGAAAACCCGCCGCAGCAGGCGCACCGCGTAAATGATCAGGCCGAGGACGACCAGAACGGCAAGCGATCCGGCGATGATGCCGGCGACCTGCGCACTGGTCTCTGCGCTGTCGGACGCCCGTCGGGCGGCCGCGGCTTCTTTCTGGTTGGCCGCCGCCAGGGGGTCCAGTGCGTGGTTGACCGCCGTGAGCTGACGAAGGTAGGGGACCAGCTGGCGCGAGTTGACGACCGCTTCGCCTACCAGTCGGTCCTCGACCCGCTGCAGGGGTACGTCGACGGCGAGAACATTCTCGGCGAGCGCCCGCTCGGTAGTCCCCGTGCTCGGGCTGGACGCGATGCGTTGGATGTCTGCGACGAACGCGCGCTGCGACGTACGGAGCAGGGCGACCTGCGCGGAGTTGGATTTCGCCGGATTGAGCACGATGAACAGCCGGTCGAGCAGCAGGTCGTTCGCCGTCTCGGTTCGGGCGAGCTGGGCGAGGCTGTCCTCCGCCGCACTGGCGCTGTTCGATGCGTCGCCGGCGCGCCAGAGTGTCACGCCCACGCCCACGATCACCAGCGCGAGGATCAACGCGCCGGCGATGGCGATCCGCCCGACCGGGCTGGCGAACCTCAACTGCCCCACCCCCAGGAGTGGATAAGGTCCTCAATGCCACTGCTCGGACGCGCTGATGGGACCGCAGTGTGAGTGCCTGAACACTCAGCGTGACACACCGCTCGGTCGTTCGGTCGTGCTTGCGCAACATCGCTGCCGGCGGGACCGCTCAGGTGAACCAGCGGCGGGGAGTTCCGCGGAGAACCCGCCCGAATTGCAGCTCGGGGAAGTGCGCGCCGACGCCGGTCGTGTGCCCATCTTCCAGCTCGCGCCAGAGGCGTTCCCGGGTGCGGTCGGCCAGGCCGGGATCGACGTCACCCATCGAGTGCCAGGTCGGTTCGTCGAGCTGGAGCGGGCACGTGACTGCGTCACCGAGGAGCAGGGCGCGGTCCTGTCCGGACGAGATCACCACGCACATGTGGCCCGGCGTGTGACCGGGCGCGAGAAGGGCTGTGATGCCAGGTGCGACGGTGGTGTCGTGGTCGATGGGCCGCATGCGCGCGCTGTGCGCGGGGGACCGAAGTCCGGCTCGGATGTGGTCCGCCATTTCGCCGGACCCGGTGACGAAATGGCGCCAGTCGTCGGCGCCGAACCAGATCGTCGCGTTGGGGAAGACCGGGGTGACGTCGAGATCGAAGAGCCATCCGACGTGGTCGCCGTGGAAGTGGGTGCAGATGACGTCCGTGACGTCGGTCGTCGTCACGCCGAGGGAACGCAGCCCGGTAGGGAGCTGGCCGCCGACGAGATGCATGCCGTCCCAGAGCTCCATCATCGCGGGGCCGAGACCGGCGTCGACGAGCACGACCCGGTCGTGGGTGCGCACCAGGAAGCATCCGATCGGCAGCCACGCCGCGCGGTGGTGCCGGAAGAACTCGGGGTGGGCGTCCGGCGGGAGGTGGTGACCGAAGTAGCTCGGCCGGGCGAGGAACGTGCCGTCGGACACGGGGTGCAGGTGGATGTCTCCGATTCGCATGCCGTCCATGATCTGAGAACTCAGGACGCGCTGCCAGAGGGAGATGGGTGCGGCCAGTCATCGGCCTGCGCGCGAACGAGGTCGGCCACCTCGTCGACCGACCGTCCGTCGGTGTCGACGCACACAGCGTCCAGTCCGGCGTGATCGAGCCGCTCGGCGGTGGCGACGGCCCGGTCGGCGAAGCTGCGGAGGTAGTCGGGACTCCGCCCCTTCAGCTCGTCGCCGGGGATCGCCGGCCCGCGGCCGCGACCCCGGAGAAGGATCCGCTCGGTCAACTGGTCCGGCCCGGCGCGGAGACGGCACATGGTCAGCGCGGTTCCGGGCAGCGCAAGGGCGTACGAGGCGACCACGTCACGCTGCTCGACGCCTCCGGCCATCACGAGGCAGCGGACTCCGGCTCCCCGAAACGTCGGCCACATGGCGGCCAGGTTGCGAGCCCTGATCCGGTGGTTGTCGGGATCGTCTTCGGGCGCCGGCCGGAAGAAACCGATCTGAGCCAGGTCGACGTACGCAGCTTTGACCCCCGCTCCGGTGAGTCGGCTGAAAAGCTCCCATCCCACGACGGACTTGCCGACGCACGGGGGTCCACAAACCCAGAGCACAGGAGTCGGAGCCATGGTCACGGCGTGAGCCCCTGCGGCCAGCCGCCCGCCTGCTTCCGGACCAATGCTGCAACGGCCCGGACGGACAGTCCGTGAGTGTCGACGGACAGATCGGCGAAGTTGCTGTGCTCCAACGCCTCCGCGTCCTTGATGGTGTCCTCCACCAGGTCGGTGCGCCATCCCCGCTGGATGAAGCGATTCCTGAGCTCCGTATGTCCCACCCGGAGCCGACAGAGCGTCAGCTCCGTATCCGGGAGGAGCTCGGCGTAGGAGTGCGCGAGCTCGCGGGATTCGACAAGACCGGACAGCACCAGACACTGGGCTCCCGCGGCCCGGAAGGTCGGCCAGGTCGCGCCGACGTTCTGTCGCTTGATCCCGTGGTTGTCAGGGTCGTCCGCGGATCCGGGGTAGCACAGCCCGACCTGATCGATGTCGACGTAGCCGGTCTTGATTCCGGCCGCATCGAGCTGGGTGAAGATCTCCCAGCCCACGGACGTCTTGCCGACGCCCGAAGGGCCACATAGCCAGAGGACGGGAACGGAACGGCGGATCACTCGCGGGACGGTAGCGATCAGCCGCCGACAAGGCGAACGGATTCTCGGCCGCGAAGCGGGGCTAGCGTGGCCCCATGGCATCGGCGCGGAGCGACGTCCTCGACATTGCCTATGACGACGTGGGTGACACCGCCGGTGCTCCGGTCTTCCTTCTCCACGGTTGGCCGGACACCGCTCGCGGGTGGCGACACCTCGCGCACCGCCTGGCGAGCTCCGGATTCCGCGCCATCGTTCCCGACAACCGTGGCACCGGTGGCACGACGTTCCGGTCGCCCGGCACACCACGCGACGGGCAGGCCGTGGCGCTGGCCCAGGACAGCGTCGACCTCGCCGACGCGCTCGGTCTCGACCGGTTCGCCGTCGTCGGACACGACTGGGGCGCCCGTGCGGCGTACACACTCGCGGCGCTTGCTCCCGAGCGGGTCACCGCGGTCGCTGCGCTTGCCCTGGCCTACCAGCCCCGCGGTCGCTTCGAGATGCCGAACTTCCCGCAGGCGCGCGCATTCTGGTACCAGTGGCTGATGTACGTCGACGACGGCGTCGAGGCGATTCGCCGCGATCCCGTTGGTTTCGCGCGTGTGCAATGGGACACCTGGAGTCCACCGGGATGGTTCGATGACGACGAGTTCGCGACCACGGCACGGGGCTTCGGCAACCCGGACTGGACGGCGATAACGCTCAACGCCTACCGGTCACGATTCATCGCCGACGAACCACGCGACGGCCGTTACGACGAGTTGCGCCGACGGCTGGATGCCGTCGACCACCTGAGCGTGCCGACGTTGATGCTGCAGGGAGGCTCGGACCTCTGCGATCCGCCCCCATCCTCCGAAGGACTCGACGGTCACTTCGACACCTACCGCCGCGTGACCCTGGACGGCGTCGGACACTTCCCGCATCGCGAGGCACCCGACCTCGTAGCCGACCTGGTGCGCGATCACCTGCAGGCGTCGTGACGCTCGGCTGGGTCGCGGACGGCTCCGTCGACTCGATCCGTCGTGCGCTGAGTATGGTCGCTCCGGACCTGGCTGACGACGCCATCGCCCTGCGGGAGGGGCTCGGCGAGAGTGATCCGCAGTGGTGGTCCTCGAGCGCGTTGGTCGGCGGCGAGGCCGTTGTCAAGTTCGCGTGGTCACGGCCGGCGGCCGAGCGGCTCTGGAACGAAGCGCAGATTCTCCGGACCTTTGCCGACCGGCAGGTGGAGCTCCGCCTGCCGCCGGTGGTGGCCGTCGCCGACGATCCGGTGCTGGTGGTCACCCGGTTCGTCGCCGGCCGTCCGCTCACAATCGAGATGGTCAGGTCCGCCGACCGGGCGGAGGTCGAGGAGATCGGCGCCGAACTGGCGTCGTTCCTGACGAACATGCACCGACCGGAGACGCTGGCGAGCGCGCGCCGCGCGATCAGCTGGTTTCCCACTCCACCGCAGCCGGCAACCACCGAGGAACTGCGGACCCGCTTCGGCGCATGGATCCGGACTGATCAGCAGCGGCACCTGCTCTTCTGGTGTGACTGGGCGGACGAGGTCCTGGCACGGCCGGGTGGGCCCGTACTGGTGCACGGCGACCTGCACGGGCACAACCAGCTGTGGCACCCGGATCGGCTGCAGCTGCGGGCTGTCGTCGACTTCGAGACTTGCAGCGTCGCCGACCTTGAGTACGACTTCCGCTGCCTTCCGGCCGAGGGCGGCCCGGACCTCGCCCTGCTTACGGCGACCGCTTCCCACTACCGTCGACTGTCCGGCACGGACGTGGCACTCGACCGGGTCATGGCCTGGCACATCCGGGCATCGCTGGGGGACGCTCTCTGGCGAAGCGAGGCAGGGGTGCACTTGCCGGGCGGGGGAACGCCATCCGAATGGATGGACGCGATCAACGCCCGCATGGATGCATTCGGCATGCGCGCCTGACGCCGTCAGTCGTCGAAGGCCACCTGCAGACCGGTGACGAGGGGACCCTGCCAGTCCAACTGCATGGTGCCGCTGCCGCCGGGCACGCCGATGAACGCCATGCTGGCGTCCGGGGCGAATCGGTCGGCGAAGGACTCCCAATCACCCGACCGGACCGCCGCGTTGAACGCGGCCACGTGTTCCTGGACCCGCCCGGGGGTGGTGTCGCTACCCATCTTCTGTCCCTCCTGAGGTCATCGCGCGGCGCGGACCGCGCGCGCGAGCGGGCGGCTCAGGTCACCTCTGTTCTTCACCACCACATGATCCAGCTCCAGCCAGGTGGCCATCGACCACAGTTCGTCGGCCAGCTCGGCCGCGACCATGGACCCGCGGTTACCGGGTTCGAGATGAGCCTCCGGCACAACCAGGGTCGACGCCTGCCGGTCGGCCTTCAGATCGACGCGCGCGACCAGCCGGTCGCCGAGCAGGAACGGGAGTACGTAGTAGCCGTGGGTCCGTTTCGCCGCCGGGGTGTAGATCCCGATCCGGTAGTGGAAGTCGAAGAGCCGCAGGGTCCGGTCTCTGCTCCAGATCAGCGAGTCGAACGGCGACAGCAGGGCACGGGCGTGCACGGCGTCTAACGCACGTGCGCCGGACCACCGGTACATCCGCTGCGCAAGGCCTTCGACGCGCACCGGCAAAAGCTCGCCGGACTCGACCAGTTCGGCGACGCGCGCCTTCGAATGCGCCGCGGGGAGGTGGAAGTAGTCACGCAGCTCGCGCTCGGTGGCAATTCCGTACGCCCGCGCTGCAATCCGCATCAGCTCACGTTGGGCGTCCGCCCGATTCGGGGTGGGACGGGACAGGATCTCGGCCGGCACCACCCGTTCGGTGAGGTCGTAGATCCGTTCGAAGTTACGCCGGGTCGCCGTCGTCACCGTCCCGCAGTAGAACAGCCATTCCAGGGCGACCTTGACGTCGTTCCAGTTCCACAACCCGCCCTGTTGGAGCCGCCGCTCGGCGGTGATGCCGACGTCGCCCGCACTGACCGGTCCGCGCTCGGTGACGATCGCGAGCACGTCGTCGACGAGGTCGGGCTGCTCCGCTGCGAGCCGCCACATCCCCTCGATCACCGCCCACGGCGCAAGCAGGATCGCCGGGTCCAGCACCGACCGCCACCTCTTGAGATCACCGCCCCACAGGTGGCGCAAGGCGGCCTCCATCCGCCATCGCTGCAACGGATGGCTCTGCACCGGCAGCAGCGACGCCTTGTGGGCCGAGTATTCGAACAGCTCGCGTGGGTTACCCCATGCCATCCGGTCGAGCACCGCCCGCGGATAGGGGCCCAGCCGGGAGAAGACGGGGAGGTAGTGCGACCGGCACAGCACATTGACCGAATCGAGTTGCAGTACGCCGACCCGGTCGATCACCCGGCGTAGGTGTCGGGCGTCCACCCGGCCGGACGGGCGCGGCTCCGCGAATCCCTGGGCGACCAATGCCATCCGGCGCGCTTCATCGGCGGAGATCAACTCCGCGGACGGGCCTCCGGCCGCAGTAGGCACGAGCCGGACGTTATCCGGTCCTGCGCCGGAGAGGTAATTGGTGCAGACTTGGTCCGACGCAGGACGCTGATTGAGCCGGCGGTTCTCAGCAGTCCGCCTCGGCGGCAGCGATCTCGACAGCTACCGACTTCCTGTCAGTCCGCCGGCGGCAGCCTCGTACCTGCGGCCGCCACCCGCACTGCGATGCGTTTGGGAGTCGCACCCTACCCTCGCCTCAAAGAAGGAAATTCGACATGAGCGGCAGCAAGAATCGACCCCTGTGGTGCCAGCTGCGGGCATCGACCCGCGCGGCTGTCGAGCAGCTTATCGGGGGTTCCGTCGTCCACGCGCGCAACTGTTCGGGCGGCTACTCACCGGGCTTTGCGTCCTTGCTGACACTCATGGACGGCCGACAGGTCTTCGTCAAGGCGATGGACGCCGAGCGGTGGCCCGTCGATGCGGCGTACCACCGAGTCGAAGCGAAGGTCAGCGCTGCGCTACCGGCCACGGTCCCGGCGCCCCGCCTGCTCGGGACGCTCGACGACGACGATTGGGTCGTCCTCGCCTTCGAGGCCATCGATGGTGTGGAACCGTGTCAACCCTGGAACGACACCGATCTTCATCGCGTCGTCACCGCGATCGTGCGGCTGGGTCAGGTGGCGACGCCGTCGCCCATCGCGCTTCCACGCGATCATCCCCGGCTGGGCGGCTGGACCGAGGTGGCTCGGGACGATGCCCAACTGGCAGAGCTCGCGAGGCATTCGACCTGGGCGATGGACCACATCGCGCAGCTCATCCGACTCGAGAGCGACGGCGTTGCCGCCGCCCGGGGCGACTCGCTCGTGCATTTCGACTTGTCCCCGCATAACATCCTGCTCACTCCCAACCGGGTCATGTTCATCGACTGGCCTCACGCCAGACTTGGTGCATCCGCGGTGGACCTCATCATGATCTTGTCCAGCGCCGACGACCGGATCGACCGTGACTCAATCCTCAATACCAACGCGGACCTGGAGCCACAGGCGGTCGATGCGATTCTTGCCGCTCATGCCGGATTTCAGCTCCGCGGCGGAGTATCACCGAAACCTCTTGGCCTGGAAGCGATCGCCGCGATCGACCTCCGCCTCGGTCTCGCCGCGCTGAGCTGGCTTCATCGGCGACTCAGCACTCGATAGGCGAGTTACGGAAGCGTCCAGAGGACGACGTCGCGGGCCACCGTCGGCGGGCGGTCGAAGACCCGGGTCAGCAGCGAGATCTCCGAGGCCCGCTTGCTGCTCGGTCCGACGATGATTGTGTCCACCCGGAGTCTGCGCAGGTCGGCGAAGATCGACGCCCGTAGTTGGGGCGTGACGCTGATGGCGTCGGCGTCGTCGAGCGCCCGGGAGATCGCGTTCGGGCCTCCCCAGTGCCCTCCCGGCACGATCACCCACCCATTGACGATGCGGATCCGCATCCCGCCGTTCGCCTGCCAGAGCACCGCTTGCTCGTTGAGGGGGCTGTCGGTGAACGGGACGATGAGGGCCACCGATCCGGCCGGGAGACGCGTCTGGGCGGAGCTGGTGAAGAACGCCGGAGTGGGGATTGTCGTGGTGCGCAGCCCGCCCGGCACCCACGACAGAGCGATCACCGCCACCACCGCCGCGCCGGCGAGCCTCCGCCACCCGCGCTGGAGCACGAGATCGTCGAGGAACACCGCGAGAAGCAGGGCGGCGAGTAGCCCGATGGCCACGCTGATCCGGCCCGGCAGCAGGTTTTCCAGCAGCGGAAGCCGTTCCGCGACCGCCCAGGGCAGCGGAATTGCTGTCGTCCGGCCGGCGACATGCAGGTGCGGACCGAACGACAACACGACCAGCACCACGATGAGGATCGCGGCGACGGGCACGAGCGGCCGGCGTCGCCAGAACCGCACGGTCACGCCGATGAGCAGCACGATCAGCGGGATGCCCAGGTAGCCGGTCCACTCCGACGCGTTGCCGGTGAACGTCGGCGTTCCGGCCCCCAGATCGAGCCACTGATTCACGGGCCAGATGAGGTTGAGGAGATCGGTCGAGTAGGTGCTCGGCCCGTGCGCACCGGGTGCCTTCTGCGGCCCGAACAGCTGGATGTAGAGCGGATAACAGGCCAGCAGCGCGAAGGTCACGACAGCGCAGACCGCGGCGCGGACCACGTAGCCCACCCGGGACCGGACCGCGTGCGGGTGCAGAAGACACAGGACGACCAACGCGAGCCCGCCGACCATCGCCTCGATGGCCAGCATCTCCTCACTGGTGAGCAGCTGGCAGGCCGCGACGACTCCGATCAACCCGCCGGTAAGCCATGATCGACGCCGCTGCCGCACGAGTAACTCGTCGACCAGCACCAGCATGACCGGCATCAGCGCCAGGAGCACCAGATGCAGGTGGCCCGAGCTGTGCACCAGGAGGAACGGGGAGTAGGCGAAGGCGAGTCCGCCGATGCCGGCCGCGACCGGGCTGTCGACGTAGCGACGAAATGCCCAGTACGCCGTGCACGCCGTGGCGATCGGGCCGAGCACGAGAAGCAGGTTGTAGCTGAACACCGGGCCCGCGAGCGCCGTAACCGGCGAGACAAGAACGCCCGCGAGCACCACCGACGTGTTCCACATCAGGTTGACGCCCTGCGGGTAGAGCTCGTAGTTGCTCAGCAGCGGGTTGTGGCCATGGGTGAGTGCGTGCGGGACGGAGGAGAGGAACCACATGAACTGCTCGGCGTCGCCGACATTGCCACGCCACGTGTCCGTCGCCCAGAGCCCGGCGCCCAGGTAGCTGACGCTGATCGCCGCGGCGACCAGGAAGACCACGGTCAGCGGCAACCACCGTCGGACGGCCGACCGCTCCCCGGTCGCGGAGCGCGGCTGAGCCGCAGCGAGTGTCAGGCGAAATGTCACCGACTATATCTATACTAAGTCGATAGGGATTGCACAGACTCGGGATCTGGCGCGAGAGAATCTCGGTATTTCGCGCGCGATCCTGCGCGGGTCGCTGCCCGCGGAAACCTGGTCAATTCCCGCCGAGGGCAGCGGCGATGACCGCCGCTAGCAGCTCGCGGCGGCGCGCAACAGTTGCCGTCGTCGTGCCGTGGTCGGTCCGGCCGGCCGCACGTCGAAATGGCGGTCGAGCCCGGTGAGGGCGAGCAGACGTCCGACGGGGGCCGACGGGCGGGTGATCACCAGCGCGCCACCAACGGCGCGCAGCCGACACTGCCCGGCCACGAGCACGTTGACGCCGGCGCAGTCACAGAAGGTCGTCGTCCGGAGGTCGACGGAGACGACCTGACCGGGTCGGCTGACCTGCTCGATGGCTGTGCGCAGGTGCGCTGCGGTGGCCAGGTCCAGTGCACCGGTCACCCGGATCCGGCTGCGCCGGCCGTGAGACTGCACCGAAAGCCGTATGTCGGCCGGTATTGGTTCTGACGTGCTGGGCTGGGCGGCGTTCACTGACACTCCCCGTCGTGACGTAAGGCCCGCTGGAATCCCCCGGCGACTCGGGCACCCTGACCGCTCGCGGGGGGGTGGCGAGCGGTCAGGGGCCCGATGTCTTGAGGGGCCGCTGGGTTAGAGCGACAGGTGCTGACCCACGAGGATCATGTTGGGGTCGCCACCGACGGTGGAGCGGTTCTTGCTGTAGAGCTCCTGCCAGCCG
>DASXJE010000042.1 GCA_036497565.1 Mycobacteriales bacterium | reverse complement strand
TCCGGGTCGACGGCCAGGTTGGGGTTGGCGCCGCAGGTCACGCCGCCGGGGTTGAAGAGCACCGGCGTGGTGATGTCGAACTGGGTCGCCCCGACCAGCTTCTTGTCCACGTAGAGCTGCGCCAGTCCCGGAGAACCCTTGCCGTTCATCACGTCCGGCTGCCCGGTCGGCTCGAATTCGAACCGCAGCTCGTGCCGGCCGGCCGGGACCGGGTCGGCCGACGAGACGCGGTAGACCGCCCGACGCACGTAGTTGTGCGAGTAGCGCAGCTTGCCGTCCTTGATGAAGAACGAGTAGCCACCCACGCCCGAACCCTGGCAAACCAGCACACCCTCGGCCCCGCCCTCGGGGATCTCCACATCCGCGGTGATGGCGTGCTTGCGGTTGAGGACCTTCGGTGACGCGGCCGGCGGGATCGTCTGCGTCTCCGGCCGAAGCGTGTACGACGTCCGGTCCTCGGAGATCGCCGGGCGTTCGGTCATGATCCGGGTGATGGCGCTGCCGTCGATCGGCAGCACGTTGTAGCGACCGGCCTCGACGTACCACTGCGCGATCATCGAGATCAGGATGTCGTGATGCTCCTCGGCCACGTTGTGGTTTTCGGTCGGGTCTTCCGCGACGTGGTAGAGCTCCCAGTGCTTCTCGTCCAACTCGGTCAGTACGTCGCCGCTGATCGGTTCGCCGAAGCCTTTGTCGGCCTCGGCGAACGACGGACCCGGCCACGGGCAGACCGCGCGCCAGCCGTCGTGGTCGATCGACCGGTGACCGAACATCTCGAAGTACTGCGTGCCGTGGCGGCTGTCCGCGTCCTTGTCGTCGAAGCTGTAGGCGAGGCTCACGCCGTGGATCGGTGACTGGGCCACCCCGCGGATCGCTGCCGGGGGCTCGAGGTCGAGGGCGTCGAGCACGGTCGGGACCATGTCGATGATGTGGGCGTACTGCGTCCGGATCTCGCCCCGGGCCTTGATTCCCTTGGGCCAGTGCACGATGAACGGGTCGCTCGTGCCGCCCCGGTAGGTCTCCCGCTTCCAGCGGCGGAACGGCGTGTTGCCCGCCCAGGTCCATCCCCATGGATAGTGGTTGAACGTCGTCGGCCCGCCGAGTTCGTCGATCGCCGCAAGGCTGTCCGCGAGCGGCTCCTCGGCCTTGTTGAAGAACTGCAGTTCGTTGGTGGTGCCGGTCACGCCGCCCTCGGCGCTGGCGCCGTTGTCGGACACCAGCATGATCAGGGTGTTCTCGAATTCACCGGCCTCTTTGAGGAAGTCGAGGACCCGGCCGATGTGATGGTCGGTGTGCGACAGGAAGCCGGCGAAGACCTCCATCATGCGGGCCGAGAGTCGACGGCTGTCGTCGGAGAGCGAGTTCCACTCGGGTACGTCGGGGTCGTGCCGGGACAGCTCGGCGTCGGCCGGCATGATGCCGAGCTCCTTCTGGCGTGCGAGCACCTTCTCGCGGTAAGCATCCCAACCGTCGTCGAACTTGCCGCGGTAACGCTCGATCCATTCCTTCGGGACGTGGTGCGGCGCATGCGTCGCACCCGTGCAGTAGTGCATGTAGAACGGCTTGTTGGGGGCGACCTGCTTGGCGTCGGCGATGAAGTCGATGGCCTTGTCGGCGAGGTCCGGGTTGAGGTGGTAGCCCTCCTCGGGGGTCGCGGGAGGGTCGACCTGGTGATTGTCTGCGACCAGATCGGGATACCACTGGCTGGTGTCGCCGCCGAGGAAGCCGTAGTAGCGCTCGAAGCCGCGGCCCAGCGGCCAGCGGTCGTAGGGTCCGGCTGCGGACTCGAACTCCGAGGGCAGCAGGTGGTATTTGCCGATCATGTAGGTGCTGTAACCGTGCTGGAGCAGCATCTCGGAGAGGAACCCGTTCTCGAACGGGATGCTGCCGTTGTAGCCGGGGAACCCCGTCGCGAGCTCGTTGACCGACGCCATCGCGTTGGCGTGGTGATTTCGGCCGGTGATGATGCACGACCGGGAAGGGGAGCACAACGCGGTCGTGTGCATGTTGGTGTAGAGCAGACCGCCGGCCGCGAGGGAATCCAGGTTCGGTGTCGCGATCGGACTGCCGTAGCAGCCGAGCTGCCCGTAGCCGAGGTCGTCGAGCACGATGAACAGCACGTTCGGCGAGCCCGACCGGGCGCGCAACGGCCTCGGCCACGCCGGGCTCGACACGTCGGTGGTCCGCCCGATCACGCCCGGGAACGTCGTACCAGGCTGGTATTCCTTGAGCGCCATCGTGCCCTCCCGCGACTGTCCGACCGGCCTCCTGCAGAGTCGCGACAGCCGTCCCGGGGGTCATCACCCTGTACGGGTGAACCAGGCGCCCCCGGGGCAAAACCGGCTAATCCGCGACTAACGGGCGCTGCGGAGAGCGCGGCCGACCCGAGTGGCCAGCGTGTCCGGCACCGGCCAGATACCGAGGTGGCCGTGCGCCGGGATCGCGTGGGCGAACATGCGCGGGTTTTCCAGTTCCCAGTGCCACAGCGTGCCGCCCGGCGGCGGAGCCTCACCCCACGGTCGGCAGCATCCCGATGCCTGGTGACAACCGACGACGGTGACCGCGCCGATCAGGGCACTTGTCGCGGTACCGACGTACGCGCCTCTGCTGGGGCTGGTGATGGCATTCCAACACGCCGCTGTCCCGCCGAGGGCGTTCCACTGGGACGCGGCTGCCCGGGAGGGGACCTGGGCATGCGGCGCCGGCGACTGACTCGCCTGGATGATGAGCAGCCCGCGATGATGGGTCGCTCGACTGCGGTTCTCCACCGGCTTGCCGCCTTGCAGGATCGACCACGCCCACGGTTGCTTGACCGAGAGCGCGCGCATCCTGCCGTGGTCGGCCATACCTCTCATGGTCGACCGACCCTGCTGCACAGGTCGGTGAATACCGGAATCAGTGCGTCAGCCGGCGCTAGACATCTGTCGGGCTCATTGTGAGCGCATGCTCGAGCCAGGATCTGTCCCAGACGCCGTTCGCGATGTCCTTGCGCTCGAGCGCCTCGGCGTGGCCCTTGGCCTCGGCGAGCGTGACGATCTCGTCCAGCCGAGCCCGGGGGATGACCGCGACGCCGTCCTCGTCCGCGACGATGATGTCGCCGTTTGCGACGGGGACGCCGCCGATGGACACGGCTCCGCGGATCTCTCCGGGACCGTCCTTGTAGGGGCCGAGGTGCGTCACACCGGTGGCGAAGGTGGGAGGCGCGTATTGGCGGAGCTCGGAGAGGTCGCGCACGGCGCCGTCCACCACGAGCGCGGCGACGCCGCGGGTCGACGCGTAGTGGGCGAGTAGTCCACCGAGAATCGACCGATCGTTCGCTCCGCCTGCAGCGACGACCAGGACATCTCCCCGGACAGCCAGGTCCATCGCCTTGTGTACGACGAGATTGTCACCAGACCGCGTCCGGACGGTGAGCGCCGGTCCGACGACGACCTCCCCGTCGGCGAGTCCGGCGACCGGAGTGATACCAGGCGCCCCCGCCCAGCGACCGAACACGTCGGAGACCAGCGACGTCGACAGCGCCCGTAGCCGGTCCAGCAGGTTGGCGTCGGGCGGCGGGGTCTCAGGATGGATCGGGCAGGGGACGGGCATCAGAAAATTCCTTCCTCGATACGGGGATTAGCGGGGCGGAAGGGTCGATGACATCGGCAGGCCGGCGACGCCGAGCTCGCCGGCAAGCGCCTGCAAGTCCTGAATCACCGTCTCCGAGATCATCACCCCCTCCTGTTCGGACACGGATCTGGCTGCATCCTCGATCTCACCGGGCACCGAGACCCGGGTGAATCCCTCGGCCGCCGGTAGCCCGTGCACCTGCTCGGTGAAGAGCTTCACGTGGGCGAGAAACTTCGTACGACCGAGGAATGAATCCGGGTCGATGGCGATGAACAGGTGGCTCACCTGCTGAGGGCGGGACCAGTCGTCATACATGTCGCCCACGAGGGCGCCGGTGACGCCGGCCATGAGTCCCCCGCACAGCAGCTCGATCATCATGGCGAGGCCTGAGCCCTTGGGGCCGGCGAAGGGGAGGACTGCACCGCGCAAGGCTGCCTGGGTGTCGGTGGTCGGGCGGCCCTCCACATCGACGGCCCAACCGGGTGGGATCGGCTGCGCGAGCTGGTCGGCAAGGATGATCTTTCCCCGTGCCGTCGCGCTTGTCGCCATGTCCAGGATCAGCGGCGGCCCACCGTCGCTCGGGATCCCGATCGCGAGCGGATTCGTACCGACGGCACGGGTGCGACCGCCGTGGTAGGCCATGGTGGGTGGTGCGTTGGACATCGCCAGCGCGACAAGACTGCGTTCGGTGGCGCGGCGTAGGTAGAAGGCGAGCGTCCCGCAGTGGTTGGAGTTCCTTACGCCGACCGCGCAGACCGCGCCGGTCTCCGCTCGCGCGATGGCAAGGTCGATCCCGGCCCGAGCTCCGACGTGGCCGATCGCATTGCGTGCATCGAGGAGGACGCTGCTGGGCGTCTCCTTCACGATCCGGGGAACGGCGGTTGCATCGAGGAGACCCGCGCGGAGTCGCTGGACATATATCCGCGTCCGCTGCACGCCGTGCGACCCGATGCCCCGGGCCTCGGCATCGGACAACGAGTCGGCGACCAGATCGGCGGTGGCTGGGTCAAGACCGGCTGCCTGCAGCAACGTCGCGCAGAAGCGGCGCAGGGTGTCCAGCGGAATCGCGCGGCCCGGCGGCGACGCGACAGATGCGGGGCTCGACGCGGTATCGGTCATGAGCGCTCCGTTCGCCGGTGCACGCGGTCGAGCATGAGCTGCTCGCCCATGTCGAGGTGATGGACGAGTTCGGCCCGTGCCCTGGCGAAGTCTCGATCGGCGACGGCCGAGCTGATGGCCAGGTGTTCGTCGAGGTTCGCGTCGACCCGGCCGACAGAGGTGGTGGACAGGAAGTGCCTGCCGCGGTCGATCTGATCCTCGATGACGCCGTAGAACCGGGTGAGCCGATCGTTTCCGCTGCAGGAGACGATGCGCTTGTGGAAGGCATGGTCACAGACGAAGTACTCGTCGAACTTGCTCTCCGGCACCGGATGGCTGAACTCGCCGAAGAATGTGGCCAGCTCGTCGACCGCTCCGTCGTCGCCGTCGCGTTCCAACTTGTCGATACCCAGGGGCTCCAGGGCGCGCCGGAGCTCGAAGAGCTCCCGGATGTCTTGTTCGGTGAAGGCGGCCACGGTCCAGCCACTGCGACCCTGCGACGTCACCAGGGCGCCGTGCTCGAGCCGGTACAGCGCCTCGCGGACCGGCGTCCGGCTCACCCCGAGCGTCTGGGCGAGGACCCGGTCACGTAACGGTTGGCCAGGAGCCAGCTCACCGCTGATGATCGCCTGCCGGATGGAGTTGAACGTCCGGTCGCCGAGTTGGACCGACTCGATCGGCTGCAACGCGCTCATGGGACCTCACAAGTTGGTATACCGAATACCTTGACCAGTATTCCACATGCCGCATACCATCGGCCAGCGCAGGATCCACCGCTTTGGGCGACTCGCATACGAGGTGGCGGTTTACGGGGAGCACCCCTGTTGCCGTTGGTTCCGTATCCATCCTCGAGTCGAGCCAGCCGGCCGGCGGTGACGACGAACCTGGGCTCGCCCGTCGAGCCCGGCCCGAGCAGAGGCGCATCGGCAGGTGCGCAGAGGGACGGTCACCATGCCAAGCACGGCATTGGGAGAACACGGAGTCCGGCGCCACCATCGGCCGCCGCCCCGCCCACGGATGAGAAAGGCCCTGCTCTGCGGTGCGGCGGCGATCACGGTCGTCGGGGTGGTGACCGCATGCGCGCCCCGGTCGACCAGCGGGAGCAGTGCTGGAGCATCGACTATCAGCTACTCCTGGTGGGGAGGCAGCGACCGGACCAAACTGCAGGACGGCGTTGTCGCGATGTTCGAAAAGGCACACCCGCAGACAGCGATCAAGCGGACCACGACGAGCGGGACGGACACCTATGTGACCCGGCTCGCCGTCCAGGTGTCCGGTGGGAATCTCCCCGACATGTTCCAGAACCAGGACCGCTTCCTGCGGCAGTTCGCGGGGTCGACCCGTTCGCTCGACTCGTACATCAAGGACGGCACCATCAACGTCTCGAACGTGCCGGCCGAGGTCCTGGCGGCAGGCAAATACAACGGGAAGCAACTGATGGTCGGCACGGCGTTCTCCTTCCGTGGTCTGTTCTACGACAAGAAGATGTTCGCGAATGCCGGTGTTGCAGCACCCGGATTGACCACGACCTGGGATCAGCTGGCCACCAAACTCACCAAGGTGGCCGGGTCGAAGCTCGCGTCCGGCACCTATGCCTCCGCCAACCTCTGCGGCAATGACAGCGCCTTCTATACCTACCTGCGGGGGCGCGGCGACCAGATTTACTCCGGCGATGCACTCGGGTTCGGCAAGTCGGCCATCGAAGCGTGGTTCACGTACTGGAAGAAGCTCCAGTCGGCCAAGGCCGTTCCCCCACCGGACCTTCAGCAGGAGCAGCAGGGCACGACCACCGAGGACCTGATGATCGCCAAGAAGATGGTTGGCCTCGACGTCATCCCCGCCAACCAGTACACGACGATCAAGGGGCTCAACCCGAACATCAGCATGACCAGCATGCCGCGGGGAGCGAAGGGCTCGGGTAACTTCCTGATCGTCAGCGGGCAGTCGATCTCATCCAAGGCGAGCGATCCGAAGGCCGCCGCACAGTTCATCAATTTCTTCCTCAACGACGTCGCGGCCGAAAAGGCGTACAAGGCGGACAACGGGATACCCGCGTCGAACACCGCTCGGAAGGCCGTCGCGAAGATGCTGCACGACCCGCAGTTCGCGCTCTACGACCAGATCAAGAGTGACCTGAAGCCGATGCCCCCACAGCCGCCCGGCAACGGCGCCGTGATCCAGGCGCTCGGTCAGTCCTGCGACGCTGTCGCGTTCAACAAGAGCGACGTCGGGCAAGCGGCGGACCAGTACCTCGCAGCCGCCAAGTCGGCGCTCAGGCAATGACGCAGGACGCGGGCCACGACACCGTACGAGAGGAGCCGACCTATCGATCTCTATCCGGTCAGAGTTGCCACGCACTGACTCACGTGATCTCGATACGAAAAGGGATGGGACAGCAATGACTGACACCGTCATCGAACGGTCTGACACGCGAAGCGGTCTGGAGCGTTACCAAGGACTCCGGGTGACCGATGTCTGCGACGGGATGGACGCGCTCGGCATGCAGGACATGGGCCTGATGTCGCGGGACATCCGGCCGCTGTGGCGGGACACCGACAACTTCAAGCACCGCATCTACGGGACTGCCCACACCGTCCGGTTCGTGCCCACCCAGCGGGCGGTCCCGGATCAGAGTCCGGACGAGTTTTACGCCTGGATGCGGGAGTGGTACGGCACTCTGGCGCAGGGCCCCTTCCGGGACACGATCAAGCGCGGCGACCTGATCGTCATCGACGGCTTCGAGTGCGGGACGGTCGGCTTCGCCGGATCGAACAACACCCTGTCCTGGATCGCAGCCGGCGCAGTCGGCTGCGTGACCAACGGCGGCGCTCGCGACACCGATGAGCTGATCAAGCAGCAGACGCCCGTCTACTGCAAATACATCAACCGCACCATCCGGCCCGGAAGACTCGAGCTGGACTCGACCCAGACGCGCATCAACTGCGGCGGCGCCGTCGTCAACCCCGGCGACGTGGTCGTCGCAGACGGCGACGGCGTGGTCGTCGTACCTGCGGCCAAGGCGCTCGATGTGGCCGAGCAGGCGTGGCGGCACGCGAGCAACGACAAGGACAAGCGGCGGGAGCTCTACGCCAAGCTGGGTATGGCGGAGGACTGGACGGTCACGTCGGACAAGTAGATGTCGGGCATCGGGCCGAGGGGCCGCCGAACGATCACCGAGCCCCCACGGCGCTCGCAGTTGTCGCTCCTGCGGAGGGTTGTTGATGGCGTCTCCGGTCAGTCGACTCGCGGTGCGCCCATACGAAATGGTGGTGAGCGGGCCGTGCTGAAGACCCAAGAACGCGCGGATCCGCCAGCTCGGCAGCTCGATCACCGTCGACGCCGCAGCCTTCGGGCCAAGAAGGAGCAGCGCGCAGCGTATCTGTTCCTTCTCCCGTGGTTCGTCGGCCTCGCGGTGATCACCCTCGGCCCGATGATTGCCTCTTTGTACCTCTCGTTCACCGATTTCAACGTGACGCAGGCGCCCCGCTGGATCGGTATCCAGAACTACGTCCAGATGTTCACGACGGACCCGCGGTATTGGAAGTCCGTCGAGGTGACGCTGACCTACGTGCTGGTCTCCGTGCCGTTGCACCTGATCTTCGCCCTCGGATTCGCGCTGCTGCTCAACCAGGGCTTACGGGGGCTGGCGTTCTACCGGTCGCTGTACTACCTGCCATCCCTGATGGGCACCAGCGTCGCCATCGCGATCCTGTGGCGGCAGGTATTCGGCGCGAGCGGGCTGCTCAACGACTTCCTCGGCATCTTCGGAATCCACGGTCACAGCTGGATAGGCGACACCGGAAGCGCCATCTACACCCTGATCGCCCTGAACATCTGGACGTTCGGGTCGGCGATGGTCATCTTCCTCGCCGGGCTACGCCAGATCCCCGCCGACCTCTACGAGGCTGCGCTCGTCGACGGCGCAGTGTGGCGACAGCGCTTCTTCCACATCACCATCCCACTCCTGACACCGATCATCCTGTTCAACGGCATCTTGAACATCATTTCGGCATTCCAGGCGTTCACGTCGTCGTACGTGGTCAGCAACGGCACCGGCGGCCCGGCTGACTCGACGCTGTTCTACACCCTCTACCTCTATCAACAGGGGTTCACCCAGTTCCACATGGGCTACGCCTCGGCCATGGCATGGGTGCTGCTCGTCGTCGTCGGCGTATGCACGGGACTGATCTTCGCCACGTCCAGTCGCTGGGTCTTCTACTACGGGAACAAGTGACGCCATGAGTACCGCTTCTCTCCTTCGGGTGCCGAGGAACCGCACCCGCCGACACCGCCCGGTCACGCGTCACATGCTTGCCCACATCGGCCTGATACTCGGCTTGATCATCATGCTCTACCCGTTGCTGTGGCTCCTCAGTGCATCTCTGCGTCCGGCCAACGAGATCTTCACGGCAAAGGGGCTGTGGCCCGGGACCTTCCGTTGGTCGAACTACACCGACGGGTGGTACATCTTCTCCGATGTTACCTTCGGAACATTCTTCGCCAACTCGTTCCTGATCGCGATCGGCGCCATCGTTGGAAATCTTCTCTCGTGCTCAATGGCCGCATACGCGTTTGCGCGTCTGCAGTTCAGGTTCAAGGGGGTGCTGTTTGCGCTCATGCTCGGCACGATCATGCTGCCTTACCACGTGCTCGTCGTGCCGCAATACATTGCGTTCCTTCACCTCGGGTGGATCAACACCTTCTATCCGCTGATCGTCCCCAAGTTCCTCGCCACCGACTCGTTCTTCATCTTCTTGATGGTGCAGTTCATCCGCGGGATCCCGCGTGAGATGGATGAGGCCTCGGAGATCGACGGTGCGGGCTTCTTTCAGATTTATCGCAGAATCATGCTTCCCCTGATGCTGCCGGCGCTCGCGACCACTGCGATATTCACCTTCATCTTCACCTGGAATGACTTCTTCACCCCGTTGCTCTACCTGACCGGGACCGAACACTGGACAGTTCCCCTCGGCCTCCGTTCGTTCCTGGATATCGAGGCGAAGTCGTCCTACGGACCGATGTTTGCGATGTCGGTCGCGTCGCTCGGACCGATCTTCGGCTTCTTCCTGGCGTCGCAGCGGCTACTGGTTCGCGGAATCGCGACGACCGGCCTCAAATGACCCGAAGGACGATCAACGGCATGGACGCATCCGAAGCCGGACGGCTCGACATCGGCACCACCGTGCTCGGTGCGATGACTTTCGGTAGCCAGGTGGATCAGCACCGGGCTGAAGAGATGATCGCTCTTGCGCGGGATGCCGGCGTACGGATGTTCGACACCTCCAACAACTACAACGGCGGTCTGTCCGAGGAGATCCTCGGGCGAGCGGTGGCGAAGTTCCGCGACGAGGTGCTGATTTCGACGAAGGTGGGCAGCAGCGTCGATCAAGGGAACGACTCGATGGTCGGGCTGTCCCGCCGCTCGATCGAGGGGTCGGTCGAGGCCAGCCTCCGGCGGCTCGGCACGGACTACATCGACGTGTACTTCTTCCATCGTCCCGACCGAGCGACTTCGATCGACGAGAGCCTCGAGGCGATCGACGGACTGGTCGCCTCTGGAAAGGTCCGGTACGTCGGACAGTCCAACTTCGCCGCCTGGCAGGTCGCGGAGCTGCGCCATATTGCAGGGAGCAGGGGCTGGCCGAAGGTCGAGATCTGCCAGGTCATGTACAACCTGCTGGCCCGACGCGTGGAGCATGAGTACGTCGAGTTCTCGGACCACTACGGCCTGACCAACATCGCCTACAACCCCCTGGCGGGTGGGTTGCTGACGGGCAAGCACCGGCGGGACGACCGTCCGCGGAGTGGCACCCGCTTCGACAAGGAGATGTATCGCGCGAGATATTGGAACGCCGCACAGTTCGACGCCGTCGATGAGTTGTCGCGGATCGCGGACGGGATGAGTGTGGATCTGGTCGAGCTTGCACTTCGTTGGCTGAGGGATCAGCGATTGACCGATGCCATCCTGATCGGGGCATCGTCGCCGGAGCAGTTGCGGTCGAACCTGGCGGCACTGCAGGGCCCGAAGTTGAGTGATGCGGTCATCGAAGAGTGCGACAAAGTCTGGGCCCGCTTGGATGGTGCCGCACCGGACTACAACCGCTGACGGTCGATGCTCGTCACGTGGGCAAGGCGGGCTTGCGGTGCATGCGGTAGTGCAGGACGAGGAACGGGAAGCCGAAGACCCAGAACGCGTGTTCGGCACGCAGCTCGTCGTCCTCGATAAAGACGTTGAGCTGCTCGGCGAACCCGTGCACGGCCAACGCCGTGAGGTCCCTGGTCTCCGGGTCGATGTAGGTCAGGTAGTGGCCCGGCTGGTCGAGGTCGCTGCGGCTGTCGAGCACGAGACCGCCGCCGGGCCGGTTGTGCGGCTGCAGCGTGGCGGTGAAGCTGGCCTGCGGGAGCGGAAACCCGACGCTGACGTAGCCGCGGCCCTCGTGACGATACGTCGTGTAGATGCCGACGTAGATGGGCTCGTCGTTGTCGGCGAAGGACCGGATCCAGCTGCGGATGGCCACCACGTCGTCGTCCGTCGGGGTGATCGTGTCGATCCGGCTGTTGACTCCCCGCTGGGCCTCGCGCTGGTTCATCGGCACGTTGGCCTGCCCGAGCGGGCGGGCGACCAACGTCCGGTAGAGCAGGTAGCCGGGGCGTACCCACAGCCGCCATTCGGGGACGATGTCGAGGGTGAAGCGGGTGGTGTGCTCGTAGAACTCCCGCACCCGCGGGTCGACGGCCGCCGGGTCGAAGTCCGGTCCCGCGAGCTC